>JAOAAW010000058.1 GCA_026418655.1 bacterium
GAATATTACAAAGCAGATGACCTTTCAATTGCCGGACCAAATTACATTATTAAGGATGGGAATGTCCAGATCAATCCCACTGGTGGGGCAAAAAAAGATGACACTGTGAAGGTTGAATATTATTACCCAATTTATCTTGAAAACCCCTGGGCGCTTGATGTGGACGATTCAGGAAACCTTTATGTTCTCTACAAATGGCAAACAAAATCAATGACATATCCTGCAACAACCCTTGTCAAAATCAGTCCTGATGGTACGAAAATTATTGAAGATTTTGGAGTTGGTGGAAAGATTGGCCCATTTACAGGCCATGCCAGCCAGGTTCTGGTAAATGAAAAAGAAGGGAAAATTTATATTGCTGGCTCTCACGACAGTGGACATTCAATTGGTGTTTTTTCAATGAGAACAGGTGCTTTGCTTTATACCATCGGCGGCTGGTTTGACGGTGGAAAAAGTCCAAAAACAACAGCATTTATCAGTGGAATATCATTGGGTCCAGAGAGTAAGATTTATATCCGCGGATTTTCCGCCTATGACAGAACAAAAGAAAAAGGTGAAGGATTTTTATACAGGGAAAATCCGATAGTAAAACGCCATTCAGGGTATCCTCCACTTCTTGATAATTACTGGGGTCCTTCTATGGAAATGAGTCAGCAACCTGATTGTTTTTATGCCAGTTCCTATCAATCTGATGTCGCAAAAATAAAAGATACAGGCAGCACTTTTGTGGAACTCTATCACATTTATGTCAATGGCAGTCCTCTGGGAATGAGTTTTGATAGCAGAACAGGATTATTATTTGCTGCATTAAGGACTGCCAGGGGTGAAATTACAGTACTTCACGATACAGGTATTTCTCTGAATGAAATGTGGCGATTAAAAGATGATGAACTTGGCACAACCCACTCAGTGAAACTTAAGGGTGATTATCTTTATGTTGTTGAAGACGGAATAGCGCCGGTAAACAGAACACTTCAGGCAATGGAAAAAGCAAAAATAGAGCCGGTTGGCAAAAACAGGATAAGCAGATACAAAATCAATCTTGAGTATGAAAAAGAAATCTGCAAAATCTCTGTGAAAAAATAACCATTATGGTAGCGTGAGAGCGAGAATTTGCTCCTGAATTACTGTGAGAGACATTAAATTTAAAATTTAATGGAGTTATCTTCAAAAGCCGGATTATCGTCGAAGTGAGGCCAATAAACAATTCGAAATTAAATTTGAGGGCACATATCCAAAATTTTGAAACTCAAATCATATTATAGACTCATTCCTGCGTCTCTCAGTTGAAATTTCAGTTTTTGTACTGGAATTTTTCGTGGAACACATTTTTCTTTCACCGCGATTGCTGCAGCTGTTCCAATTGCTTCACCAATTGGCATACACACAACCATCACCCTTGTTGAACCTAAAGCCCGATAGTCAGCAGAAATACATCTTCCACCAACAAGAATTCCCTCTATTTCCTTGGGTAGAAAACATCTATAAGGAATCTCATAGTGAGTACCTTCTTTGAGATACTCATGCCCAAAGTCCTTTCCTTCAGGGTCATGGACATCTATTGAACTACAGGCAGGTACCACTCCATCCTCAAAATGTCTTGCTGAAAGGACATCTTCTCCTGTTAGAAGGTAATCCCCTGTAATCCTTCTTGTTTCCCTGATTCCAACCTGACAGGCAACCCTATCTAAATAGCAATTTTCAAAACCTCTCATATACTTTCGCAAGAAATTGATAAGCTGGTCAACCTGTCTTCTGGATTCTATCTCAGCCCTGGTCAGGTCATCAACATTACAGCCATTGATATTCAACACATTCGTTGCATTGAGAAAAAAGAATGAATTTTTTGGATCCTGTGGTTGTCCCCGCTTTAGCACTCTTCCCCAGGAAAAAAATCTTTCTGTGGGTATTGTCCATTCGCCCTTTTCTTTTGCTCGGGCTATCAATTGTTTATTTTGAAAATAAGTCTCAGGAGTGATTTTTGTAGCATCAACATTTCCGACAATAATCTCAAGGGACACGGGCTGGAGTATATTTTCTCTTCTGTGTCCCATCTGATATTTTGCGCCTGCCCTTGCGGCAATGTCTCCATCCCCGGTTGTATCTATCACAACCTTTCCAAAAATTGCCTGCCTTCCTGACTTACTTTCTGTAATGACCCCTTTTACAATATTTTCTTCAACTATTGGTTCACAGGCAAGCGTATGAAACATAATCTCACAACCGGATTCAACAAGCATCTCCAGAGATACCATTATCATACTTTCAGGGTCAAAAACCATACTATGGGTTTTCTCATCTTTCATTATCGCACCACCAAATTTTTCAAGCCTGTGAAGAAATTCATGAGTTATTCCACCAACAATTACCTGTTTTCCGTCATAAATTGAACCAAACTCAACCATCATCCCTGCAGTGGCAGTGCCTCCGGGAAATCCGTATCTTTCAATTAAAAGGGTCCTAACACCGCATCTCGCTGATGCCACAGCTGCAACAAATCCAGAAGGTCCACCACCGCAAACTATAACATCGTATTTATCTTTCACAGGAATTTTTCTCTCTTTCTCATACATGTATTGAACAGCCATCTAAAACCTCCTTTGAAAAATTACAACCAGAAGATGATAATATTTTCATCTGTAATATTTCCAATGAAAAACCATATTCCTCCTGCCACAAATTGTCCGAGAATAAAACCCAGAAACAAAGGAATGGACTTTTCATAAACCTTGTGACCTCCATATTTAAGCAACAGTGATTTTACAAGCCACGCCACAAAAACACTGAACCAGATCTGTTTTGTAAGCCATATTGCAGCAACAACAAGCCCGAGTGGGTGGATGGGCCACCATAAAAATTTCTGCATCATCAGGGTAAATGTGAACATCAATCCTGCACCAGCAAGGGTTATCCAGTTCCCTGCAACAAATGGTCCTTTAGGGTTTGATATATGATCTGAAATATAATTGAAGCTATCCTGAATATCCGGGACAAAAACAAGGTTCAATTTTCCATGGTTATAACCAGTGTAAATATCAAAAATCACCTCTGCCAGGAATGCTGAAATAACAGCAGCAAGCATTCCGATGATGATAATCCGAGACTTTTTCTTGAAATGGATTCCATATACCTTCAGTGTATGAGCAGCTGAGGTAATAAACATAGAACGTGTATCAGCAGCATAGGTGTAACTGGTACCAAATACCGTAAGCCCAGAAGGATCAAAGGCAGAACTTCCGAAGCCAGAAATGAGAGCGGTAAAGGAAGAAATCGGTGTTTTTGTTTCAGCCAATCCCCCTTCTACAACAACCCTTGTTATGCCGATAAAAAGGATAAACGTGGTCAGAAGGAAAAGTATGCCTGCCCAGAAACTCAACCCTGCCAATCGTAACCATACCACAAGGAAACCAAATCCAATAACAAATCCCCAAGCTACAAATCTTGGTGAAAGGATATCTTCAAAATCAGATTCAACATTTCTGACCATTGAAACGAAAAATCTTTTCAAATCGTGTCTTGCTCTCCATAAGCTCAATATAACCAGCATGATTAAGGCACCTGTCTGAAGATGAGAAAACAACGGTCCGCCACAGACGAAACTATAAACATCCATTGATTCTGTCATGCTATAACCGGTGATATTCATTACTCCCTGTATCATTGTAAAAACAAGGCACAAAAACCATATACTGAAGCTGAGGTTCAGGTTAATCAGATATGAAAAACCAATCATGATAAAACTTATCCTGAAAATCAAAGGAATTGTTTCTCTGAATAGCATTATCTGTGGTGCCTTATAAACAGATATGGACTGTGGAACCATCGGAAAATAGTAGTGTAGTCCATTCAAGCTTCCCAATATAAAAACAACTGTAAAACCAAACCAGAATAGTTTATTCTTGAAAATTGGTGGAACAGGAGAGGATAAAGAACAATTCATCATCTCAACAGGAAGTCGTACAAGGGGATAAATTAAAGATTCCCTTTTTTCCCATTGTTTTCTGAGCATCAGCATTATACAAAGCATCACAAACGAAAAAACCAGAAAAAATGTCAGCCAGGATATAATTGGTAAAATCCATACATCCCAGGGGATCGGTGTACCTTTTGGTTTGCCTTCAAAATATAGTTTAATTGCCTCATTATCCAGTGGCGCAAACCAGGCTTTCAGATGCGGAACTATAGTCTCTGCCCATCTATTCTGGGGATCAGCAAAATAGATTGGAGCACCGAGATAAGAAATTAAGTAATTGGCATAACCCATTACTGTGGCTGAAGCACAAACCATCATTCCATAAAGTAAAACAAGCTCCTGTCTGTTCAACATCCATGATTTTCTTATCTTCCACAAAATCCAGTTGAATGGAAATGTAACGATAAACAAGAAAAATAGAGCGCCACCTGTTGAAAAGTCAGAACTTATACGCACGCCAATCCAGCCTATGCCGGCACACAGCAGTATTCCCAAAACAAAAACCCACAATCTCATTCTCATCTCTATCGTTTCCATATTCACACACTCAAATATCTTATGGGGTTTTCAGTGAAAATCTTCTCTATTTCATGAATCTTCAAACCCCTCTCCAAGAGTTTTACCACGACTGTCTCAAAAATGTAGGTATAAGGCTGGTGAAAATAAGGTACAAGTTTTTTATCCATCGCAAAAAAAGCAAAATCCTGCGATATCATAATCTGTCTGAGATATCCCTTTCTAACAAGGTAAACAATCTGAGCAATTATTACATCTTCAGGAACAATATCTTCTCGTCCCTTTGATTCTTTCATTTCCCTGCCAAAATTGGTAAAAACAAGATAAAATCCTTTTTCTGCTGCATGTTTTATGTCAAGCCAGCTACAGGCTTCAACATGAGCAAGGGCTACTTTTTCCCTTGGAATTTTTTGTTTGAGGAAAAAATCTGTTATTGTCTTGAGCCCTGGATAGCTATGCACCTGGACAGGAACGTCTGTTTTTTTACATACTTTTGTTGCCGCATGGAATATCTTTTTTTCATCCCTTGTTAGGGTCATTGAACCACTCGCAATTTTTATAACACCCGGCTTAATTTCTGTACCATCCATTCCTTTCTCAATTTCTTGCTGAAGGTATTCCTCTATCTCACATTCTTCCATTTTTCTAACAAAATGTGGCAGGTATTTATCTGTATAAAAACCTGTTGCTGCAACAATATGTATACCTGTTTTTTCAGAAAACTCCTTATACAAGTAAGGATATCTTGAATACCCAATGGTTTGATCAACAACAAGGTTACATCCATATTTTTTAAGTTCCATAAAAATATCTGGAACTTTCTTTCTTATCAGTGAGAAATAAACTGGATTAATAGCAGATTTTTTTTGATAATGAACAAGTGTATGTTCATGAACAAGAACCTTTTTTACCTCCGATGGTCTAATAGGTCCGCGCACTGTTTGTATTTTCATTGTATTATTCTTTTGATTTCTATAACTTTCACATTATCAGGAGGAATTTCCAGATTCAAAAAAAGAAGGCCTCCTTTCAATCGTGGTTCTGATAATTCTTCTGGTTCAAGTAAACTTTTTACCATGATTCTGGTCATTTCCGTGCGTAAAGGAATTTTTAATTCAATCTTTTGAAGTGCATCTCCTTTGTTTAGTAATGTGAAATATACCTTTCCTTTTTTTGATAAATCACCATATCTTTCAATTCCGATATCAGGCGAAGAAACCTTTGCCTCGGTTATTGGTTCCCAGCCTGCCGCTGAAATTTTCTTTATCACAGGAATGTACTTTTTGAAAAGGTTTCTGTACCTATCATGTATCTCTGGTTTCTGCCAGAATCCTCCGCCAAAAAATGAAGGGAAAAAACCATAAAATGTCGCAATCTTAAAGTATTTTTCAGCTTCTTCTAAAAAATCCTCTGTGAGGTCCTTTTCTTCAACAAGTATAAGCAACAGGTAAATCTTTTGATATAACCAGCTTCTCACAAAACAAAGCCACTGGTGGTGTTTTCCCTGCCAGATTTTTTCTGCTCCAGCTGGACCCCAATCAAGTTTTATCTCTGTACCACTGATATCAACAAGGTGATTATAGAAACCCTGTCTTCTCATTGAGCCATTGCACATCACAAGATATCCCTTTTGGTGGATCCAATCACTGATATATTTCAAGAAGGCATAATTTGAGTAATGGTTCATTAAACCAATTTTTAATGTTTTTGCATCATAAACCGCAGGACAGGATGAATATGGAAAGTGCTGCCTGCGAAAATTTAAAGCACTGACATTAAGATAATTTTCTGCATAATCCGGAGAACCGTCAATGTAAATACCTTCAGGTCTATCTTTTCTTCCTTTGAAAAATGAGGCATAATATTCAAATGCAAGCTGGGCTCGGTTTTGTGTATATTTTTTAGTTCCAGATATCTCTGGCTCCATGGAGTTAATAAAAACCACTCCGTGACACCATGGTTCTTTCATAGGTTTGCAGACATATTTTCCTTTGTCGTCAAAGATACCTGAAACAATGGTTGCAGAAGCAACCTTCTGTTCAGGAAGATTTGCTGCCACTGCAATTCCTTTACCATTTTTTGCATTTTTCTTCAAAACTTTTATAGATTTTTCATATGATGGTTTTTCGTCAGACATTTTTTGCCAGTAGGTCCATGGCTCATGATAAACAAAAGAATAAACCTTATGCTTTCTATCAACTGAAAATGGATTTCTTGGACCCTCGTGAAATGCAATACCAAAATCCGAGGGTTTTTTTATCCATCTAATATCCGCAAAAGGAAGCCATATTCCCTGTTTTTTGGTTCTTTTTTTGAAAAATTGAGGGTAGATAGAATAATATTTTTTCAGTGCAGACCTGAACCCCCATTCAGGAGAAATCTGATAAACAATAAAACAAAAATCAGCAATACCAGGGTATTTCTTTATTTCAGGCGTTAAACCAAAATCATAGGTGATTTGCAAAAATTTCTTTGTGGCACTGATTTTAAAGTACCGCGGGTTATCTGCAGGGCATGCAATGCATACTCCGTTTTTCCTGCTGGTAACACAGCCCCAATAATATCTGGAATATGCGCCTGTCAATCCCACCCCTATATCGTCTGTATTTTCATATTCCTTGTTATTTTCTATTTTCCGGAAATTATTCACATCATCCCACCAGAACCAACCATCTTTTTCAAGAGAAATACAGAATCTGAGTGATACAGGTCTATCCTTTCCAGATGTGTCCTTGATCTCTCCTTTCACCTCAATGTGAGATTTTTTTTGTTTTAACATTCCATTTAATACAATTTCTGGCATGCCAGATATCCCTGAAAAAACAATCATCCTTTCTTTCTTTTGAAAATCTAAAGAAAAAGGAATGAAGTCCTTTCCCTTTATTACATCACAAAAATATGCAAATGACTTACACTCAATATTCAAGAAAAACCCGTCCAGGGTCTCTATTTCCATTAACTATCTTCTCTTTTACCAGTTTTTTGTAAGCTTTAAATCAGGATACGGATCCCTGTATGAAATATAGATTTTACCGACTATAATCTCAGGATTCTCAACAGGCAAAATCTCATTCACATACCAGATATGGTTTCTTTGTTCTATAAAAAATTTTATCAATGTCAGCGGGAAATCTACCACACCATCTCCCTTTTCACACTTCCAGAATGAGTTTGCAGGACCAACAACTCCTGAAGGATATGTATAAGGAAGTTCTATCTCCATATATTTCCAGCCATCAAAGTTCACAGAAGACCAGGAATGAATATCATCTGAATTCCATTCATCCTTAGGTCCAATAAATGTCCATACTTCGCCTTTCGCATCTATAAACTGTGGAATGATTCTTGACCATCCTGAATTTCCTTTTACCCACAATCCAATGAAGCGGGGCTCACCTTTTATTACAATAGGCTTTTCAGGAATAAGATTGCTGTAGAATGGTGCCAGTTTTCTTTCTTTTTCCTGTCTCTCAAGCTTTATCCTGAGTGCTTTCCCCATTTCAGTATCAATAACTCCACTTTTCATTAATCCAGGAAACCTTGGCAGGTCAAAATTATTTTCCTCAAAGCCCTGGTCCCTTTCTGTTTTTAAAGTCCAGGTGTTTTTAGAAAAGTCTTCAATCAGAATTGATGTTTTATCTGGTTTTTCAGGATAAACAGGTATTCCTGCATTAATTGTTTCTATGTCATCTGGTTGTATTCCTTCAAGCCATACAGGTGAGGAATTAATCTTAAAAGACAATATCCTGTTTTGTGTTTTTATTTCTGTAAAATTTCCCATAGAGTCGGTCAGTTTTGCCTTTGCCTCTTTTTTCAGCATAATGTTGATGGTCCTTTCTCCTTTTATTGTCCACAGGGCAAATACAGGTCCTTTTCCAAATTTTCTATCAAAAAGCAAACAAAAACTGCTGAAAGAACCTGTTGGATACCATCTTACAAATCTTGCGCCATCAAGAATTTTTGTCATTGTTGCATATGAAACTGCTGCTATTCTTGGATTTCCATCTCCACCACCATATGGTGAAACTTCAAACAATCCTGATGCTCCATAGTGACACCTTCCATAAGGACCTGCTGCAGAAAATATCATTGCCACAGAACTACATCTTTCCATTCCTAAAGCGAAACTTAATAGATGTGCCCTGACATAATAGTCTGCCTGCTGTTGCTGGGTAAGAGATCCCGGACAGCCTGGGTAGTACATATATTCTGTGCCTATGATGGGTACAGATTCAAGGTTGTATTTTTTTCTTGCATCCTTAAGATAGAGAAGCTGACTCAATTCCACTGCCCTTGGTTGCCGTTCTGGCATTCTTTCAAAAAACGGAATATCTATACCAAAAGCATCAAAATAAGGATAACCCTTTTTCATAAACTCAATGTGAAAGGAAGGACTTGTGTTTCCGAATGCAAGCAAAAGATGAGAAAATTCAGGATATTGTGCCTTTATTTCCTTGAACGCTTTTCCTACAAGTATTGCCTGTTTCCATAGCTTATCAAATTTTTCCTTTTCTTTTTCGTCTAATTGATATTCAGGTTCCCCATAATATTCAGGTGGAAGTCCAAATGTGTGCTTTGCAGAAATATTTGCTTCCCCGAAAAGAAGAAAAACATCCTGGGTCGGAAAATCTGCCAGCTGTTTTTTAAGATACTCAAGGATATTTATTTTTAACTGTTCTTCCCATTTTTCTTCTGGAATCTTTGCCTTTTGAAGTTCTCCAACAGGATCAAATCCCCTAAGAAAACGCCAGCTTGGTGCAAGCTGGTATTTTTTTGCCAGTTCAGGATCAGTTGATAGAAGCCATCTTGCTCCGAGTTTTTTTGCTATTTTATATGGAATTTCACGATCTTTTGGATACTGGTAGTTAAAAGGAGTATATCTTCCAGCATTCTTCCCAGCTCCCCAGCTCCATAGCCCGAATAAACTATCCTTTACATTAGCAATCCTATCATCTTCAGGAAGATACATTAAGGTCGTCTGCTTCTGTAAAGATGTCTCGCGTCCATTCATACTTATTTCAACGGTATAAAACCCATATTTTTCTAACACAGGGGAAAATTGAACTATCTCTTGTTTTTCCGGATTAATTTTTACACTTTTCTTGTAAGTGTATAGCCTGCCATAGTAATCCTTCAACTTCAATTCAATAGCAAGATTTTTCGCATTCCTATCCCTGTTTCTCAGAATGACATCAATGACTGGTTTTTCCGGTGCAACAAAAACATTCCCTGTCTCCCCACACTTCACAGCCATTTCTACATCTGATTTTTCAAGTGTAAGACCAAGGATATATACACTGCTTTTTTTGCCAACCGGTAAAATGTTGTAACACCAGGGATCAGGATAACCCCTTGTGAAATCAAGTTTCTTTGTAATTTCAATCTCAAGAAATCTGTAATCTTCCTCTTCAAGATAATTCTGCAATAAACAAATTGGAACAGGTATTTTTACAAGGAAAATGCTCCCTTTTTTTCCATTAATTGTGATATCCTTTACTGGTGTGGCAAGAACACTATCTGATTTTCCATCAAAAAAAGGAATGGTTGCCGCCATGTCAGTTGTCGTGTAATTAATAAATCTGAATGATACAACTGGCTGGGTATCTTCTTCTCTCAAAGCAAAACCAAGGATATAAATGTTTTTGTACCATGCTTTTGGAATTCTCAATACAATCCTTGATGGATTATTCACCATCCCTGAGGCTAAATGATAGGTATCACCAAGTCCACCATAGTCAAAGCCTGCCTCCATGGGTCTGCTTTTACCAACATAAAGAATATTTTTCCCTTCACAAGGACTATTAAGAAAAGGGATATTCTTAAAGTCAATCAGGCCGGATTCCTTTGAGAAATCGCCTGTAAAGTCAATCTTATGATTGAAATAACCCGACAGGTCGCAACATACAAATTTATCAGGTGCGACTTTCGTGGACATAATAAAATTTCTTAAAACTCCTTCCTGTGGAACCTGAAGAATGAGAAAATTGTTTCTTTCAATACTTTTTGTGCAAATGTACCGTCCATCAACACTGATGGTTATCTTGCTCATATCCTTTTCCACAGCAATCTTTGTCCATTTTTCTTCTCCAGAAGGAAGCTCTTTGTTTTCTTCAATCAACTCTTTCAAACCATTCAATGCCCTGATGTCAAAACTTGCTCCCATTATTCCAAGTCCCCATTCCTGCCACTGAGCAAGTTTATCTTCTTTTGTTTTTTCAAGGCTGGCAAGCCTGTCATTCAATGTTTTTTCGGGTATCCTGACCTTATATTCCATTGTTTCCTTTTCATCAGGAAATATCTTATCTATCCATATCGTATCTGATTTTGCCCATATTGAAATTTTGAAATTGTTGTCCTCTTTATCCTGCGTTTGAGAAAAACTCATGAGAAAAGGTTTTTGCCTGCTTGTTTTTGTTCCTGTCTTTATTTCAAATGAAAAATAACATTTTTGTGGAAGTTCTTTTGAAGATACAACGACAACATTTTCATTAGCCTTTAAAATAGAATGTTCAAGGGTACATTTTCCTTTAATGATCCTGAAATCTTTTTCAAAAATCAAAGCTTCTTTTTGCCCAAATGTATTATTCGTAAAGCAGGAAAACAAACCAACAAGGATAAAAAGTAGACATTTTGTTCTCATGATTCTCCCTTTTTCTCACCAAAAAATCTTTTTGACATTCTTTATCCTCATTTCCACTTTTCCTGGTAGTAGAATTTTTTCTGATGACAAATCTGTTAACAGTCCCACATTGATTTACTCATCACGCCTTTCAGCTAAGATTTTTGGCAAGTTCCTTTAATGAGATATTTCCACCACTGACTATGCAGACAATTTTCTTGCTTTGTATCTTTATTTTCCCTGCCAATATCGCAGATATTGCCACTGCGCCTGCAAATTCTGAAACAATTTTAAACTCATCAAATAAAAACTGTACTCCATTTTTTATTTCCTCATCACTCACAAGAACAATATCATCCACATACCTTTGAACTATTGAAAATGTCAATTCTCCTGGTTTTTTGACTGCTATACCCTCTGCAATCGTGTTAATGCGCTCCAGCTCAATAATTCTGCCTTTTTTCCACGACCAGTACATTGAACCAGCACCCTGTGCCTGAACACCAATGACCTTTATTCCTGGCTTCACATTCTTTACATAAGTAAGAATTCCTGCAACAAGTCCACCTCCACCGATAGGTGCTATAATGCAGTCAATATCCGGTATTTGCTGGATTATCTCAATTGCAATTGTTCCCTGGCCTGCAATGATATAAGGGTCATCAAAACCATGAATGAAGGTCATCTTCTTTTCTTTTCCTATTTCCCTTGCATAATAAAAGCTTTCAAGATAGGTCTTTCCCCTGACTTCAACATCCGCAAACCTTTTAAGATGTTGAACCTTACTTTCAGGAGTATTTTCAGGCACAACCACAAGCGCCTTTATTCCTTCCATATTGCACACATAAGCAACACCAAAACCATGATTTCCTGATGTTGCACAAATCAGACCATTTTCTTTTTCTTTTATTGAAAGGGAACTGATTTTATTGATAACTCCCCTGATCTTGAATGCTCCTGTTTTTTGAAGGTTTTCAAGTTTGAGGAAAACTTTGTTATTGTTACTGACATTAAAATTTTCATGTAGAACCACAGGGGTCATAAAAATTTTGTCCCTGATTGTTTCATATGCCTTCTGGATCTCCTGTAATTCTGGCTTTTTATCCACCTCAGGTTCTACTCCTGTTGTATTAAAAATTTTTCTCACCATGTTGATATCTGTGGTGAATAGCCACCCTGTGGAATAATAATAATATTGATAGCTTTTTTACCCCATGAGATTGTTTCTCCGTGACCATCAACAAAAAACATATTCAAAGAGCCCATTCCTGTAACATCAGACACAGGCCAAACATATCTTGGTGGATCAAAATACTGGTATGGATAATGACAATTCCCCCAGAAAGATGACATACTTGACGGTGGATAAAGAAGGGACGATCTTGTCAGGTGTTCTGCACACGAAAAATATGAATAATAAGCATCTGAAATGAGCGGTATCCGAGATGTATCCTGACCTAACTTATAAAGCTTTGCTGTGCTTGTTGGAAACGGCTTTTGAACATTACTGTCCCACATATCAAGAAGAGCAAGGTTTCTGTTGATTCCATAACTGCCAATCCCTCTTTTTTGTCTGCAATAGAAAATTGGTGTGTTTCTCTGATTAATTGTAGTTTTAGGATCTTTCCCAATATACGGCAGTATCGCCCTCTTCCAAGAATGACCATAAACCTGCGCTGTTGGTTGGCTATCTGCACCTTCTGGCGGAAAATATCCATGATCAGCTTCGTAAAGTAAACACGCCATACCAAGCTGCCTGAGATTACTCAAGCATACTGCCCTTCTTGCATTGTCCCTGGCTCTGGAAAGCGCCGGCAGAAGTATCGCTGTCAATATCCCGATAATCGCTATCACAACAAGTAGCTCGACCAGGGTAAAACCTTTATCTTTCATCTTTCATCACCTCCTTAAAACATCTCATAATTTCCAGGGTTTTCTTTTTCTAAAAGGTGAATTAAACCTGTTGTTTATCACTCCCTTTTCTTCAAGGTGTATCATGCATGCCCTGATACATCCTTTACCACCTTCAATCGCTGGATTGTTTCCAAATGTTCCGCGCCACTTTATAAATTTATATCCACCATTCATCTCCCTGCTCCAATCAGGATCCTGGTCTCCCAGCCAGAACGGATTTGTCTCTTTTTTGCCACCAGTATAGCCCACAGAACATTTCTGAATATCAAACTTTCCCCATTCAAGAGTTCTTCCTGCTACAATTACCTTTTCTGTTTCTCTGGTACTTATAGCACCTGGTGAACATTCCTTTGCACACAGCATACACCTATCGCACAGTTTTCCCTCAAACAATGGGTCTGGTTCCAAAGGTGCATCTGTAAAAAGAAATGCAAACCTTTGCCTTGGACCAAATTCAGGTGTCAGTACCATCTTGCTATATCCTATTTCTCCCATACCACAGATGAATGCTGCTATCCTGAAATTCAGGTACACATCAGGTGCTGGCTTATCAGGTGATACTGGTCTGCTCCAATCTTTCTTCATTTTTCCAGTTGTCAGATCCTGAGCAATGGCATGAAAAAGATTTGGATAGGGTACACCTTCGTATCCATGGTCTTCAAGAAAACAGCATATCTTAAAAAGTATTTCTGGAGCATGGACCACATTGACAGAAGCATATCCCATTCCTGAGTATGCACTGAAATATGTTCCTTCTTCTATCCCTCTGAAGTATCCACGCAACAGTCTTACTCCTATCCCAACTATTGCCTTTGCTTCAGGGAAAATGTACCTTGGATCCATCTGCTTTGGAGCACCTTCAAATCTATCCATAGAACCAATGCCGACTATATCAGCACCTGCTGCCAATGCAAATGCTTTTACCCTTTCTGATGTAAGCATCATTGCCTCCAGTTAATGCCAATCATATCCACATTTTCAAGAAAAGGCAATTGAATTTCTATTGTTTTTTCACCAATCTTTTTGAAGGAAAGGTTTTGCCCGATAGAAGTAGATATAATGGAAGTTATCCTGTCAACAGGAACATCATTGACCTTAATCTTTAAGTTTTCTATCCTTTTCCTTGGATAATTCACAAGTACTAAAACTGCACCATTTTTGCCCGTCCTTAAGCCAGTTTCTATTTCTGGCACTTCCAATTCAACAGGTTTATAAGCATTTGCATCAGCAGAAGGCTTATTTATGATTTCCCTCACAATACTGCTGTATCCTGCTGGGCTATAGCACTCCTTATAAAATGCCAAATCTTTCTTTTTACTTTTCAACCCTGTCGCAACATAGGAAGCACCTGGTAGAAACCCAAAAAGATACGCCTTTCCTTTTCCATAGGTATTTTCAATAATTGCTGGTGAGTCATCACTGAAAAACCTACCATGAATTTTGACCTGTTTGTTTAATGGTTCTATTTTTACCTTTGTTCCGATGGGTTCAAAAAAACTTTTTCCATAAACAACATTATCAATAGGTGGGAATTTATCAAGTTCTCCTGTTGCGCCGGATGTCTTTTCAAAAACCGGTTCTGATTGTTTTGCTCCAAAGACTTCCTCCAGCTCTGGTAATTGATTATTGTACTGGTCCTTTATGCAGCAACCAGCAGTTCCAATAATAACTCCACCATCTCTCACCCATTCTTTTATTTTCTGAGCAGCTTCCTTTGTGATATGGGTTCCTGTTACATAAAGTACCCTGTAATTTTTAAGTTGCCCCTCAATAACATCCTCATCACAGATGATTTCTACTGGAATCTGGCTGTGAATAAGGGAAAGGAAAATACCTGCATTATCAGCAAGCCAGAATGTGTTTGAACCATATTTAGCCCAGTCCCATATCTCTGTTGGTGTAGAATACAAAATTGCAACATCAACTTTTCCTGGTCTTGTTTCCAGTAGCAGGTCCTCAAGATAACCGATAGCATAGTTTGTCTTTCTCCAGTCTGAAAAAATCCAGTCCTTGTGAGAAGCATAATCTCCACTTGTGTACCATGGTCCATAAGAAAAATACCATACATAATTAAGTCCGTGTGCAAGGGATGAATATACAGCAAACTGAATATCCCTGCCCATCCTGCCCCACTCAACTATACAGGCAAGACCAAGACCATAATCCTGTTTGTGTTTTACTGCTGAACGGCATACCTCTGCTTCCCATGAAATAAACTGATATGTTGCTGCACCATTTTTCCATCCACAAATCGCCATATCCTTTGTATTCTTTGCCTGCCTTACCCAACGTAAAAGGTCTATTCCATGTCTTGACATGGACCCAGAAAGAAAATATGCATCTGAAGTGCATGTTGCTGTATATAAGGGTTTCTTAAAGTATTTCGGGAAATATTTGTCAACTGTATTAATCACATTGGTTATAACCCATGGTCTGAATCTTGCAGAATGATAAAAAAGATATGGCTCCTGAAAGGCACTATCTCTATCAACAATTTTTACCTCGTCCCAGTTTTTCTTGCCAAGGTCCTGTGGTTTCAGACCCTGAGATTTAAGATAGTCAATAAATCTCTGTCTGAAAAATTCAGCATCGTATCTTTTTGAACCATCAATAAAATACTTAAGACCAGGCGCACCAATTTCTTCAAATGTAAAGGCAACAACAACATTGTCCCATGAATTTTTTTCTTCAATCCTGTCTGCAATGGTTTTGACAAAAACCTCTGCTTCTTCTTCTGTTGGAAAATATTCCCATCTCATCAAAGGTGCATTGAGAAATGACTGGATACCATTACATCCAAAACCCTGTTCTTTCAGTTCAGGACCAAATCCAAAAACAATGCCATTGATACCAAGAAGTTTCAGGGTATCCAGTTCCTTTTGCCAGACATCAGGATATTCATCTTTTCTTATAGCAAGCGTTGTCATACAGGGAAATTTCTCAGGCCTTTTGCCAAATACTGGCTCTGAACATCTTTCTTTCGCCTTTTTGTGAGTTTCTTCTGCATTATCCAAAAATGTTTTTGCTACCTCACCTTCAAGATTTCTCTCAATCACAAGCCCAATCTTTGGTTGACGTGGTCCGATAATAGCAGGTATTTTTTTTACGATGCCCTGTTCTGAAGGATGTGAGGCAATTTCAACTGTAATTTTACTGTCCACGGGTGGAAGGTTTGAAGGATATGAGAGAATAATTCTGTTTGTCCATTCATTTCCCAAACTTTCAGACGCAATTTCTGTCCATTTGGAATATCCTCCTGGCTGAATAAACTGGCTTGTACCTGATGGCATTGATTTTGGATTGAGCTGATTACCGAGCTTAAAATAAAAGGAAGGTCTTGGATAATTCCACCCAGCCACACCATCAAGGTAAATCGGGAATAAACTTGATTTATCAAGATATACCCTCAAAAATATCGGACCCTGCTTGCTTTTTTCCCAGCCAAAAGGGATTGAAAAAACAGGTAGTGTGAAAATCAATAAAAAGAAACCAGAACAAATCAACATCTTTTTCATTTTTTCACCTCAATCTTGATTCTTGCCTGATGACCAGGGTTTAATAGAGAACTGTAGGATCTGTTTTCTGTAAGTAAGGGATTTGGATTTGCTTTTAGTTGTAAATTTAAGATCAAAACAGTATTTTCTCCCTGTTTTCTCATTTCTTTAATACTCCACCCAGATAATGGGTTATTCCTGCCATCTGAATCATCAATAGGAAGAAAGTAATCTTCTTCTGAAAGTATATTCTGCGGGATAATAGCCAGTGCCTGAACTGAAAACTTTCCTTTATCTTCATTGCCTGTGCAGGTTGCCCGTATCTGAAAAGGATTTCTACTAGCATCTTCAGGAATTTTAGCTGAAACCCATGGTTTTTGTTGTAATACTTCCCATGTTCCATCTTTCTTCCTGTACTCCCATAAAACATCACCCTTGAAACTTACTGGAAGATGCGAAGAAAAATGGGTTGTGGGCTGCCTGTGAGAACGAAGTTTGTTCCAGGTTATTGTCATAACATCACCTTTTTTTACCTGTCTATATGCAGGTCCTGCCCAGCCAGTCTCACCAGGAATATATGGCTTTTCATCATTGAACTGAATTGTGTCAGGAGGTTGACTTATCCCGAAAGAATCTCCGGCATACTGAAAATAAACCTTTGTGTTCTCTTTTCTTGCATAACCAGGAAGAACAACAGATAGCAAACCCTCTATGTCCTGAAAAGCTCTGTTTTCGACCAGAAAACCAACAGAAAAAGAATTTTCTGTTTCAATAGTTTCAGAATATGTTCTCATCTGTGAAGGAGTTAATTTTGTTTCACTGATTGCATAATAGTATTTTGTTGGATGTAAAATAAGTGATTCCTGGCCAGAAACAATTTCCAGGTCACCTGTGGTTTTTATTGTTTCAATTGTTTGAGGCAGGCTCATCTGTTCAAGTACTTTCTTTGATCTTCCACAATCAGCAGTAATCCGCTGGACTTGAGCACCTTTTTTTGAAAAAACTTTCAGACACAGAGTTTTTCTGCCTTTTGTCTCTGGTATAAACCCCCTGTCTGTAACCAGAAAAGGTCCTTTCCACTTTTCGTCTTCTTCAAGAACATATACCTCCATCTCGCCTCTTAATTCAATAAAAATTTCTTTTATGGTTGCAAATGGATATTCAAACCTGATAAACTTCTGTGTTTCTTTTTCAATTTTTAATGGTTGATTACCTGAATCAACGACAAACATTCCTACATCTGCTATATAAACTGGCTGGAGTTGAATCCACTCTGTCTGGCAATAAACCAACAAAGAGCCAAGAAAAATAAATAAGAATAATAATCTGTTCACTGAACACTATCCTCCTATCTTCCGATCACCCGGAGTTTCACCATGCTGAAAGATGAAGAAGTATATGCACCAGGGTCCGCTGAACGATCGTTTATTTCTCCATAATCAGGATTGTTCGGACTATCATCAAGCATATTTCCGTCTCCTGCAAGGGTATAAAAAATCACAAGCCGATTTTTTGTACCTTTTATATCTGAGGCAGGAAACTTTCCAGCAGGGTGTATTCCCAATACTCTCCATCCGATTAAACCATTTCCCCTGCCATCAAAGTTCTCTACTGGCAGCCAGAACTCATCCTGATTAAGTTTGTCCTTGAAGGTATATGCCTGGGCAGAAAAATTGCCTTTTTCATCAAGAAGCTTTGCTCTTATATGCAGGGGAGATATACTGGCATCTTCAGGCACAGGTACTGCGTACCATGGGGTTGGCTTGAATTCCTTCCACTCACCCTGTTTTGTAAGATATTCATATAAGAATCTCTCCTTTCTTAAAAACTGGTGAGAGTAGATGAATTTGTCTGATTGTGGCCTCAGCTTGTTCCAGACAAATTCCATCACATCATTCTGATTTGCCTGCGGGTACAGCGGGTCTGCCCAGTGATCACCACCTATTGACGGTGGAGTAATATCATTACCATTTATAATTATCCTGTCTGCTGGCTGGTCAATTCTTTTGCCATAATAATAACAAAGTACTTCTGCCTGCCTGACTTTCTCGGGAAGATAAATCTCAAGAAAACCGCTTTCTCTATCCTTTCCTTCGTTTTTTAAAAAAAATACAAGGTCAATCTGCTTATCATCAAACACTGATGAACCTGCATCTTTCAGGCAGGAATAAGGAAGTATTTTGCTCCTTATTGACTGAAAATTCTTTTCTGTTTTCAGGTAAACCTTTTCACCCTTTACAAAAGGATATTGACTGTGGCTTATAAGCTGGATTCTGCCAGGTCCATAATCCTGTTCATTAATTTTAATTCCTTCTGACTGACCTTTACAATCAATCCAGAACAATGGTCCCTGCAGCTGTATTGTACCTGAAAATTTTACTAAGATACTGTTTGCTGGTTTTTCCAGGGATTGAGTAAATCTTCTGCTCTCCTTTGAAATCTCACATATTTTTGACCAGCCCTTACCATCAGTAGATAAAAATACTTCAGCATTTCCACTCTGAACATTCGTTGTAATACCCAATCTCTTTATTGGTGACGGTGTTTCAATCCTGTATATGAGAAAGGCATCTTCTTTTAAACTTTTTTTAAGCTGAAACCAGTTTGAGACAACTGAAGCATTTTTAGAATCAAACAAATCCTGCTCAAGAACCTTTTTCGGCTGCCAGTTTGTCAGCATCCCTGTTTCGGAATCTTCACTTATAGCAACAGTTTTTTCACCGGCAGCGTTCAATGCCAGAACTAATAATAAGAATAAAAAAAATTTATTAGCATATTTCGTCATCTTTTACCTCTGTAATGTCCAGTAGTCATCCCGTGATTGCGCTTCTTTCCTGCTCAACCATGCTCCGTGTCCATCCCAGAAAACAACATTGATGCCATCATTGTGCCTGTACATATCCTTTTCTCTTGCAGCACTGAGTCCTTTATATGATGTAAAATTTGCAAAATTCCCGGCATAACCATAGCAGTCAGCAAAGACAATAGCTGTTGAAGCATTCTTACAATCAGCAACATATCTTCCGTTCGGGCTTCCAAAGGGAGTGATAAATGTCTGATATCCACATATAGAAGGTGCATTCTGATAACCAGATTCCCTCTCATTCTTTCTTGCCTGCCTCAAAGCTGTAGGACAGGTGTGAAGATATCCAGGTTGCTGGGTAGTTAATGTTGGATGGCCTGCCTTACCTCCACAATAAGGGTTTAATAGCCGGTACCAGTGTGGCTGGGCATAACTTGACTGTGAACCAGGT
>JAOAAW010000061.1 GCA_026418655.1 bacterium
GAGGTCCGCCCCACATCCATATCTGGATCACTGACCTTGCAGTTTTTTTCTGAGAACCAGTATCTGCTCCTACCGCTGTAAAGGTACAAAGCAATAAAACTACAATCAGTCTTTTCCTCATTTTGTCCTCAATGTTTAAAAATAAATTCCTTACTGTTTATCAATGCCCAGGCAATATCATTTATTGCCCGATATTGCATAACTCCAGAGGTATTGAAATATTCTTCTGCCATGGCAAGCTCCTGGTCAGTTGGTGGTCTGGAGAGTAAAATTTTATAAAGGATGGTTACACTGTCTTTTTTACTTTTCCACAGTTGAGATGTGGCTTTTCTTAATATCGGGCTTAAAGAGATTCGCCTTTGAATATCTGAGGAATTCAACATGTAAAGTCGCTGTTTGTCTGTTGGTTTGCTGTTGCGTTCTGATTCAAGTCCTGTATCCCTTGATGGTCTGCCGAATGTTATAAGGAAGGAACTTGTGATGCTGCCATCTGCAAGACCGATATTTCTGTTTTCCCTGGGTATATATGTAAATGGTTCAGGAATCTGACTTATATACTCTTCTCCTTTCCCAGCAAGATAGCATAGAATATCAAGCAATACCTCTGCTTCCATCTGTCTTATCTTATAAAAGGCAAATTGGATTTCAGGATTTTTTGTATCAGGAGTTGGTATTGATGACTGCTGATATGTGCGTGAATTTAAAATCAACTTTATCATGTGTTTGATGTCATAACCGGATTTTATAAATTCATTCTCAAGTGTTGTAAGTATTTCTTTTCCGGGTGTATCCTTTCCATAGGTATCATCAACAGGGCTGATTATTCCCTGTCCCATAATCCATGCCCAGATACGGTTTACAATATTCTTGTTGAAGTAAGGGTTTTGCGGGGAAATAAGCCAGTCAGCAAAAATAACGCGTGGGTCCTGCTGGGGTGAAATTTCAACAATTTTTCCATCAGGAAAATTTGTTCTGATTATTTTTGCTGGCTCAGGGTTTAGATATACAATTTCTTCTTTCCATTCCTGTGTCTTTTTATATGCAACCCGAGAAAAAAATATGGAGAGATTTTCTTGCTGTTGCTTTGATAATTTTTCAAAATCAATTCCCATAAATGTCTGGCAAACTGCTTTTGCGATGGATTGAGGGCTTCTACCCTGAACTGCCCTGTAAAAATTCACTGGTGGCACACGAAAATTGCTACCGCTTGAAGTGAGAAGTTCTCTGGCAAATTTATCATAGGGCATATTTTCACGAATTTTTTCATAAATCCACCTGTGGTATGCCTGTACAGCATTGGGCCACAAATTTATCGGATATTCTGATTTTACCCTGAGTATATCACACCACCTCATCGACCAATATAAAGCAAAATCATCTTTTTCAAGAAGTTTGTCTATCAGTTTTTTTCGTTTGTCCTGGCTTTTATCCTGTATAAAACTATCAATTTCTTCAATGGTAGGAATTGAACCTGTAATATCAAGGTAGACGCGTCTGATAAAAACATAGTCAGAACATGGATTTCTCATTTTTGCGTTGTACCTGCTCAGTAACTTTGATATTTGACTGTCAATGATATTTTCAGGAGTATTCCAGATTTCGTCTTCAAAAGGTTTTATGGCACAAAACCCTGTCTGTGTAAGAAAGGCAATCAAAAATCCAAAAATTTTCAACCTGCTAATTTTATCCATTTTATCTAAGTATATCACAGTGTCCTTTGTGCCGTCCTGTCTTTTTGACGATAAACCTCTTATCTCAGTTTAAATGGTATAATGTTTCAGTCAACTTTCACTTGATAAAGGGAGAACAGATGAGATATCCAAAATGTATCCTTGCGATATCTGTAATTCTCGCTTTATGTTGTTGTTCCAGTATTTCTGTTTCCGGACAGAATCTTGATCGCAAGAATAGAACATTAACTATAGTCGACGATAGAAGTTGGAATAGTATGGGGTTGAAGTTCAGTAACATTCAAATAAACGATTCTGAAATATTGCTCAAAACCCAATTTGCAGAGCCACCTGTTTTTGTTTTTGATCCTACCGACGATGAGACAATTACCTGTATGACAGAATATAAGGGCAAACTCTACATTGGTTCCTGCACAGCGCCAGGACGTACAGATACTGGTTCTGTATTTGTTTATGATCCAGAAAAGCACACATGGGAAAAGGTATTTCAGCTTAACGAACAGGGACTGATAAGATTGGAAGTTTATAATAATACGCTTTATATCCCTGGCTACGATGCTAATGACGGTGGCTGGGATCTTGGTAATATTTATATTCATGACGGTAAAACATGGGTTGAACGGCGTACGGTTCCTCGCGCTGTACATACATATGGGATTGCCTATTACAAAGGGAAAATTTATCTTTCAGCAGACATTTTTGATGAGCCGCCCAAAGATGTTTCTCTTACCAGTGGAAGGGTTCCCATCTACGGTAGGGTTGTAAGTTCATCAGACAATGGTACAAGCTGGAGAGAAGAATTTCGCAGTCCTATTCAGGGACAAAACATCGGACTTATTACAGTATTCAAGGACCAGATTGTATTAAATGCGATGGGGGATCTTGTTATTTTTGATGGCAAAATATGGAGATTTCTCAATTCGGGTAGTGCGAGTTTTCTTTACATTCTTGAGTATGCCTGTGACAGGGACATACTTTTGATGGGAACCCCATTCGGGCTCTGTTATTATGATGGAAATAGATTATGGCGGTCTGTACTGTTAGACTGGGGTTATATTCGGGGTATCTGTAAACTGGATGATTACTGGATTTTTACTCACTATACATTGAGAGATGGTTTCATCTACCATGGTCCTACTGGGACACATAGTTATCCGTCTCTGAAATATGGTTCAAATAAGCCAATTTTTTGGGGAGATATTACAATTGTTCCCGATGAAATTTTGAAACAGGATATAGTGGCAGGAAGGGATTTATTGAAAATCGACAAAAA
>JAOAAW010000185.1 GCA_026418655.1 bacterium
GTCCATCGCTCTATCCATCTGAGCTACAGGCGCCACTTCTATAATTATATCTCAGTTTTTAATTTTTGTGAGAACAAGCAATTAAATGTATGTGGTGCTTTTTCTGAAATCTTCCTTTTTTTTCCTATGGAAAGCCTTCCATTCGACTGAAGGACGTGACCTACACCTTATTTTTCTGTTCTACAATAATTTTGCATTATGAAATTCCTTTGAGGGTTATGTTTCACGGTTAAGAGAATGTATAACCTGGTTTATGGCTGAACTAACCTTCCTGCAAACAGCACCAAGCCGGTTTTTTCTTCAATGATGAAAAATAAAAATGGATGATCTGCACGGAATATTTTTTTTGTTTCTGGCATTGCTGAAGTAATATTCATTACAATACCAGTTACAGCTGCCGCTTCTGTTCCTTCTTCGTTTACTTCAATATACGACTTTTGAATTGCCTTTGAAATAAAAAGATCTTTATTTCCAGTTATTTTTGAAAAATCAGCCATTTCCGGACTGAAGGCGGATTTTATTCCAAGTTTTTTTAATGCCTGCGAGAGGTCAATGGTTGATTCTATCTTAAAACGAGGAATAAAAACATCCACCTTCTGTTGTGTTAGTGTTTTCTGATATTCTTCAAAGTTCTCGATAGCAAAGGTTTCTAATATATTGATGTCAATATTTTTTGGAAGTAAGATCAGCATTGAAAGATTTCCGCATTTATAGGGAAGTTTTATAATCTGAAAGGTTTCAGTTTCTGCATAAGGGAATTCTTTATCCAGCAGTTGCATCATAGGAACTTTTATTGATTTGTTTTTTTCAGTCCAGAAATTGTCGAGTTTAGTGGTGTTTCTGTCAAATTGAATTTTCCATATTCCCTTGAAATAAATGGCATTTGTAAGAACAAGCCGTGTATCCTGATTGATATCTCCTTCATTGATAAATTTTTTGATCTTGTTCTTTGTTTTTTTCTCTGCCCACTGGTTTATTTTATTTATTGCATCGGCAGGATTCTTGATGAAATTAACTTGCTTTGCTTCGCAATCATAGTATCTCTGAATTTTATCCGTAAATGTTTTCATAAGATAAAAGTCTTCCTGTACCCAGTATGCATTGGAAATATTCAATTCACAATCACGTTTATCAGTCTTTAAAATCGTTTGGAGTGCAAGCATTGCATTCAATCTATCTGATTCGGATGCAGGAAAATTGAAAACCTTTCTGATTTCAATCGCCGTTATTCCGTCTGCACCTTCATAAGCCATACCAAATGCATCGAAAATACTGTAGGGTGAAAAGAAAATATTTCCTTTCTGTTTTCCTATTTCAGAGAAGAAGTTTGATGAAAATTTATTACTTGCTTTGACAACAGATAAATAATTCTGAGGACCAGTTTGTGCAGAAGCGAGTGTAAATATAAGAAAAATAATTGCAGCGATTTTTTTCATCCCTATCTCCTTTTGTTTATTAGACAGGAAAGGATGGGAAAAAGTTCAATTTTTGATTTCAGAAAGAATTTCATTTAAAATCTCAACATCTTCCTGTAACTGGTTTTTTGTTTTTTGAAAAACACCTACAAGTATCAGGTCATTCTGTTTTATATTTTCAATTGCAAATTTCATCGCTGATTTTATCTGTTCCCTGTCTTTGCAAAATCTTCCAGCGCCAAAGATTTTATAAGCAACACAGGGTTTTCTAACACGTTTTATAACCCTGCACATTTTGGGCGGGTCTGACATGTCAAAGATTTCTCCCTGTGACCCAGAAATCGCTGTCAAACCTTTTTTACCATGGCCTGTCAGATTAAAAAAACAGGTCAAATAGAAATCAACGTCCCAGTTTTCTTCTTCTGCCATTTCAATGAATTCTGGTTGGTGAGAAGCCATTCCTGTTGGATATCCGGTATCCCTTATTATTTTTAACTGTTCCTTTACAAGATTTTTTTTCCCCTCCATCAATAAAAGGTCCAGCTGTCCCCCATGATGGTAGATGAATGAGGGCTTGAACTTTGATTTCATGATGAGTGAAATATTTGCCTGAAAACTTAAAAACTCTGGTGCTGTTTGGACAAACCAGCGAAATTCTTTAACTCTACCTTCATTATAATATTCCCTCGTAATTCTTAAAATATGTCTATCTGCGCGTGCACAGAAGGCATTAATACCGCTATTTTGAGCCTGGTCCCATGCCTTTTTTATTTCTTCGGTGGTATAGAAATCGAGCATTTCCTCATCAAGTTGTTCAGATTGATGGGAAAATCCACTGAATGGATTTGAACCAAGTATGAGTTTAGAAATTTCCACTCCCAGAAATTTTACACGAGGAATTACTGAATTTTGCATTTTACTCCTTTCAATATTGCTATGGCGATTCTCTTTCCGATTTCACGGTAATTGTCAAGTGTCAAAATCCTGTTTTTACTTATACCATAGGGAATTTCAAGACATAACCCGGGTATTTTTAGAACATAACCGAAATAACTCGTGAGCATTAAACCGGTGAGATTTTTTAGATCTCCTTCCAGTGGGTAATCTTTTTTAAATCCTGAAAACATGTATTCAGGACCGATGGTTTTTCCTATCAATTCAATCCAGACATTTTCCTTTTTCTTTACAAGGGTAATCTTTCCTTTTTTTCTAAATGGGAAATAAATTCCATCTCCTTCAGCGCCACCGGGAGCGTGTAAATCAAGTCCAAAAAGCGGTATGCATCTTTCTATCCATCTTGCTATGTCTCTTTGAATGACAAGATTCTCATGCCTGTATGCTTTCAATCCCCAGGAGCGGTTTAAGTCAAAGGGTAAAAAATCTTTTCCATAGATCCCTTTTTCAATCCCATCAATGTTTGATAGAGGTATTGCCCAGACAACTATACTGCGTGTTTTTATATCTGCCAGATACCTCATTAAACCATCAAGAACCCAACTTCCTGGCGTTTCTCCTGAATGCTGCCGTGCAACAATATAAATACCTGGCTTTTTTGAACCCGGTGAAGAATAATCATTAGACAATCGTATTATAGATCTATTTTCGGTGCTTACACCAATTGTATCTTTTTTCCAGAATCCTCTACAATCCTTCAAAAGTTCTTCAATCTCAGGCGTGCCATAAGGATAACATAATGCAATGTCATTTATTCTTCCGGGTTTATTCAGAATCCAAGATATTTCGTATCTTCCGTCAGAAAAGGTATGGAACTGGTAGGTCTTTTCTATTCTCTGCCATTGTCCATCATCTTTTTTCACAACGGGCAGGATATTTGAAAGATTACAACTTCCCATCAGCATGTTATAAGGATGCTTAAGAACAAGTTTGATAAATTTCAGCTTTTTGTCTGTTGTAATCCTGAATGAAAACCAGAGGCATTGTGATCCTTCAGATGGTGAGGCAGAAAAATAGACTTCTGCCGAATTTTTAAATTCATTGACTGAAATATCACACGCGTTGCCGTATTGAACATCGGTTGAAACTCTTAGCATGTTTAAATTCTTATCTGTATTTCCTTCTTCTTTTTTGCGCTTTCAATTGCTGCAAAAACCATTGCAAGACTTTTGATATTATCATCCGCTGATGTCATCGGTTTTTTCCCTGTCTTTATACATTGCAAAAACTCACTAATTAAGCCCCAATGACCCTCGTTTTCATCCTTTTTATGAGGAAATTTGATGTCCAAATTTCTTGTTTTTCTTATAAATCCTTTACAACCTACGACTTTCTGCGCTGAAAAATTATTCATTCCATCCCATATTGCACTTCCTTTTTGGCCTATGAATCTCCAGTTTCCTGCCCATGTTGTATTCATTCCTTCTGCACACCAGCTTCCAAGATATGTATAAACCAAGCCGCCAGTCATGTGAAAAATTGCATTCGCTGAGGCATCGTATTTATACCATGAACCTGCTGGATTCCATTCCTTGCAATAGACAGCTAGAGGGTCGCTTGCGGTAAGGAACCTTGCCATATCAAATGTATGAATGGCCATGTCAAGAAGCAGTACATGTTTCATTTGATCCCTGAAACCTCCAAAATGCGCACCAATATAAAATTCACTGTTAACTGTTGTTAATTCTCCAATTTTTCCAGAGATAAGAAACCTCTGGACACCCCGAATGTAATTGTAATATCTTCTATTTTGAATTACTGCCAGAACTTTTTTTGATTTTTCAGCCTGTTCTACCATTTTTCTCGCATGATTTAGAGTGTGAGCAAGGGGTTTTTCTACAAGAACATGGCAGCCATGTTTCAATGCTGTCATTGTGGTTTCATAATGTGCCTCAGGAACAGTGCAATTGAAAACAGCATCAGGTTTCAGTCTGTTGAGCGCTTCCTTGAAGTTTGTATCTATGTGTGCACCTACAATTTTGAATTCTCTTGCTTTTTCTTCAGCATTGCTTTTTTTGATATCAATCAAACCGACGATTTCAATTTCTTTTTCTCTTGTCGCAGCATAGAGCCATGCGCGACTAATCGCTCCACATCCGACGAGAACCACTTTAATTTTAGAATTCTTTTTCATTTGCCTTTTTAATCGTTCTCACCTTGAACAATTGTTAAACCGTCTGCTTCGGCAATTGCCCTCGGTACAACAAGGGCAGCAGGTGATTTTGCCCATAATTGTGGAATTGAATAAAAGTATGGAAGGCAGAAACCGTTTCCTTCAATTCTTGCGATTGTACCATCCTCACCTGGATTCAATGCGATTGTATATGTTTGTTGTTTGCTGATGTCGATCTTTCTGATTTTGGATGCTTCAGTTGGGAAAAGTCCTGTGTATAGAGTTAGAATCTTATATCCATAGGTATCGAAAACTTCAAGATCCAATGATTTAGTTCCTTTCGGTATATAGAAATATACGGGTGATTGAGTCAATCCATCCTGGTTCAGAAAATAAGTGTGTGGATGAAATTTTGAGTATTTATTTGTTTCAGGATCAAAATAAGGACTTGTGAGAGAGGCAAGATTTCCACCATATCCGAGTATGAATTTGTATGTTCCAGGTCTTGTTGCTTTGACCGAGACATCCACAAGTTGCACCTTTGAACCATTGGGAAGTGTCACTTCTCTTGATGGTTTTTTTGTCATCGTCTCATCAATAATTTTCATCCATTTTTTACCTCTTGCATCCCAGTATTCCATACCATAGACAAAATCCCGTGCTCTGTAGTAAGCATCATCTGGATTATATGGCCAGTAAATCTTAAATCCAATAATATCTCCCGACCATCTTGCAACAGTTAAGAATTGTACTGGTTTCTGGTAGCCACTGTTATAAATAAATGGTGAATCGATAGGTGTTTTTGAATAATAGTTGCAGGGACTTGGAAATTCATTCTGAAATTCTTTAACAACCACAAGATCATTAATGTCGACTTCAGAAGCTTTCTTTCCGTTTGCAAGTGTCGTATCCCTGAAATAAGTAACGGGTACATACTTCCAGAAATCCAGAACCTGTTTCCACCATTTCTGGGTTTCTTGGTGGGTATAATGAGCCGGTCCATTGGCATATTCACCAGCCGCCTTTCTGACATCATAGACCCCAAATATTCTGCGAACCACAGCGTGCATTGCAACCATGTATGACATCTGTCCCTTCCAGACATATTCTCTCATCTCCTGAGAATTCGCACTGGCTTTTCCACTTTCTTCAAGGTAATGATAATACCAGTATTGCTTGACATCATCTATTCTTTTTTGAGCATCGGTTTCTTTTGTTGGATCAATTTTCTTATCGGCGCTGTCAATCATTCTTATTGCCTTTGCCCATGAATTAGGCCCATTTACAGGAAGATTGTCAATGAGCATAAAATCATAGTACTGCTTCATTTCTTTCCAGGCACTACCAAATGCCTTCTGGAACCATCTGTCCCGTATCTTCTCAAGTTCCTGAAGTGTAATATCAGGATTCCACAAAACCTTGCACATTAAATAATATGCAAGTCCATATTTACCAAAATTGAAATCAGTTTCACAAGATAGTGCCTTGATGCCCGCATCATAAGTTTTCTTGAGATCTTCAAGAATGCTTTTGGGCGAGGCGCTCCATGCAGCTGGAATACCGGCTGTTCCTGGATCAGAATAATAGGAAAGACTTATGATTCTGTAATCCCCGGAAGGTTCCTGTGGAAGCATTACCTGGAAAGCTTTTGCCATATCAAGTTGTGATCTGAAATTCTTCCACTTTCCCCATCCCCTGTTTTTGGGGTAACTTGCTATCATAACCCTTACTCTGGGGTCAAGGTTAAAATTTGGTGGAACATCATGATAGTTGTAACTATAACCACTGCTTCTTACCATTTCTTTTTTTGATTTTCCGGTCGATGTTACTCTTTTTTCCGGTGGAAGTGAGTCAATCCATTTGTCATATTCATGGAGCAGCCAGTTTGCAAAACCAAATACGGTATCTGATGCCGAGGATGGGTCCCATATTTCTACTGGCTGATTCAAACCGTTATATCCATGTAAAACATATGATCTACCGAATGGAATTCCTTCTTTTTTGCAATAGTCGGGATACCAGTTTTTATATCTCATATATTTATCAAGAACTGCATAACCGCCGCCATCTTCAGGTTCATGTCCAAAAATAAAGATTTCATCAGGATTTTTTTCAAAATGTTGCTCGGATTGTTTTTTCATCTCCTCAAGGATTACCTGTCTGACAAGAGGAACAGATAAATCAAGGTTCGCTCCTATTTCAAGTAGGTTTTGTTCAATCCATTCTTTTCCATTTGAAATATAAACTTTTCCTGCACCAGTTGTTCCATCTGGATCACTATTAATCCACAGTTCACCATTATTTTCTTTTGTTGCAGGTGGTCTCTCTGATGAAGGTCCAATTGTTGCTTTTGGTACAAGAAAGCCTTCTGTTGTGTTTGTTTTTTTCATTGCTTCAATCACTGCCTTATGATATCCTTGCATTGCATGCCCAGGAAATCCTGGCATTGATTTTCCATAAATTTTTGCACCTATTGCCCATCTATTCCAGCTTACGTCAACAGGCTCGTCTTCAGGGTCAGGTGGTTGTCCCATAATAGTACCAACACCATAGCTTTGACCACTTGTAGGCCAGAGAGCCCTCAGGTAATAGCCGGGTCTACCTGCTTTTCTGATATCAAAGATTAATGGTTTTGTTTTATAATCAGGGGTATAAATCCAGTCTGGTCCCATACCAAGAATTTCATAGTCGACATTTTCAAGTAAATCTACAACACCTGCAATAATTCCATCAGGCTTATTCGCTATAACAATCACTCTGTCTTTTTCGCTCTTTATAAAATAGGCCTCCACATTGTTATATGCATCCTTTCCGTTGTTTGCAAGAGCTTTCTTTATTTCCGAATCGTTCCTGAATTCTTGAGGTGCACAATCAATTGTAAGAAGGATTATTCCTTTTGATATATCCTTATCGCACTTTATTGGAATTTTCTTGCCGGTCATTTTTTCAATAGCTTCCTGCACAAACATTGCAGCACGTCGCATAGTGGCTTGAGAGGAAGAGTCATACCATGGAAGTGGTTTTGTGAGGTCCACATTGAATCCAGCTTTCGTTTCTGGGTCATAGTAAATGACAATGGGCGGAAGTTCTTTTTCGGTCATGGTAGGAGTTATCATTTTGTAACTTGCTGCCTCAGCAAATATTATTTGAAAGACAAGTATGCAAAAATATAAAGATATCTTTTTCATTTAATTTCCTTTGTTGAATTTTTAATTTTTTTCAAGCCAATTTGCCAGTTCATCAAATTCTTTTCTATCTTTTACATTAACATGGTAAATTACTTTTTCAGGGTCAAGTTCTTTGTGCAGCTGCTTTATTATGTCTGGAGTGAGTGTGCCATTTGAATTTCCGAAAACGCAAACCGCTTTACCTGCTTTCTGTGCTTTTTTTAAAATATCCAGCCACATGAAGTTTGGTTTTTCTCCTTCTCCTGGCTGCCATTGGAGAATTCCGAGTTTCTTAATTGAAAGGATATCATCAAGATGTACTAAAGCTCCAGGACCATCAAGATGAAAATAACTGTGGTCATAATACTCAATTTCTTCTTCAAGTGCAGGCATTACATATTTTCTGAACATTTCAGGGCTCATCATGCAGATAAAATCCGCCTGTACCACTCCAAACTTTTTCTCGCTGTAATAGCCATATACGGTAGTGCCAAGACCACGATTATCTATACCCGCTTTGTAAAGAGCATCAGATATTTTTGTAAAGTCCTTTCTTAAATCAAGCATTGCCTTTTCTATAATTTCCGGATAGTCATATAAATCCATGCATAATTTTTCTGCGCCTCTCAAAGCAAGAAGGGTATCTATATTTGAATGTTTATCAATATCTGAGACAAGATATTTTCCTTTTGAGTCCTCAGATATAAGTTTTGTATATTCAATAATCTTCTTAAATGTTTTATTTTCAGGGTTAAATCTTAAAGGTAAAAATTTATTCCAGTCATCAATGATCGGTTTTACCCAGTTGGTATGCTTTGATTCTTCTGAAAATTCCAGCTCTGCTCCATAAAACGCTGCAAACTGGTCTGGTCCAAAGTCAGGTGAAAGGGAGGGAATATATTCTCCAAGAAATTCAGTGTTTTCAGCCCATTCGTTAAACAGTTCAATTTGTTGCCTCCAAAATCCATTATAAGCTCTAAAATATCTGAGAGAAAATATATCGGGTTCTGGTTTTTTGGCGTCATCTTTTACGCAGCAGGACACAAGAATTGGCCTCTTATGCAATTCTTTATTCCAGAAATAGTTCCATCTGAGACGTGCTTCATGAAAGTC
>JAOAAW010000194.1 GCA_026418655.1 bacterium
AGATGTGTATAAGAGACAGGATGAATCCTTTGATGGATTCATTATGTTAGGGTATCACGCAATGAACGGTACCCCTGACGGTGTGCTTCATCATACACAAAGTTCTATAACAGAGGCAAAATATTTCTATGATGGAATTGAAAGGGGTGAAATTTATCAGTGTGCTGTAATCGCTGGGTATTTCAATGTTCCTGTTATTCTTGTCACGGGCGATGAAGCTGCTTGCAGAGAAGCAAAAGAATTGCTCGGTAATAATTTAACAACAGTTGCAGTGAAAAAAGGAATCAGTAGAGAAGCCGCAATATTGCTTTCACCAGAAGAAACAAAAACAATGCTGATTGAAGGTGCAAAAAGGGCTGTGAAAGCAATTTCTCAAATGAAACCATATAAAGTAAAATTTCCTATCAGGTTAAAAATAAAAACTCTTGGTCCGCAGGGCGCGACATCTGATAATCCATATTTTGTTGAAAGGGAATATGAAGTTAAAAATGCTTTAGATATAATATGGGGAACAACCGAAATTAAAACAGAATAAAGAAAGGGGAGAAAATGTTTATAGATATTCATGTCCATCTGAGGAAGAAACCGATAGTTTTTAAAGATGGAAAACAACATTACGCATCCCCTGAACAATTGTTGAAAAGATATGATGAACTTGGTATTGAAAAAGCCGTAATTTTACCAGGTGGTGCGCCTGAATGTCAGACTCAAAAACAAAGTGAGGAGGAGGTTCTTGAAATCTGTCAGAAATATTCTGATAGATTTATTCCTTTCTGCAACGTTGACCCACGGTCAATTTCAAATTCTTCTGATGCACCACTTGGCGAAATCCTATCTTATTACAAGAATTTGGGTTGTAAGGGTTTAGGTGAGATAACTGCAAATCTACCTTTTCTTCATCCAATGGTTCAAAATCTTTTCAAGCATGCGGAAAAGATTGGATTACCGGTGATCTTTCATATCGCTCCACAGATAGGCAATTTCTATGGTCTTTATGATGATCCAGGTTTGCCACAGTTGGAAAGAACCTTACAGAGATTTCCGAGTCTTTATTTCCTTGGACATTCTCAGCCATTCTGGGCAGAAATTGCACATCTTGAAACACCAGCTGATAGATACGGTTATCCAAAATATCCTGTGAGAAAAGAAGGTGTTGTTCCAAAGTTATTCAGAAGATACAAAAATCTTCTTGGAGATTTGTCAGCTTATAGTGGTTTTAATGCGATATCAAGAGACCCTGAGTATGGAATAGAATTTTTAAATGAGTTTCAAGATAGGTTATTTTTTGGTACGGATATATGTTCACCAGATACTCCGGTATGGCTTGTTGATTATCTGAAAACTCTGCTTGAAAAAGGAAAAATTTCCCAGAATGTATTTAATAAAATTGCCCATGATAACGCAAAGAAATTATTGAATTTATAAATGGGGAAAGGGGAAGTTGCTGTTATTTATTGTATTACGATAATGTCTCTTTCATTTATGACGTTTTATTGATGGAAAGTCCCATTTGAATAACAACGAGATATACCAAAACCAGAACAGTATTTGGGTTGCTTCACCATAAATTCTGTTGAAGAATGAAAATTGATATATTTTGCTGATCCCAGTCGGTTTTGTTCTAAAAGGATATCCACAATTGAAATATATCAATCAGAATTTTAATAGAATTTTTAATCCCCACAACCGACAGGAACTTAAGATTTTGTTTCCTGTAGAATTCAGGCCAAAAGTTAAAAAGAACAGAACCTGGAATAAAAGAAAAGACCCCGCATACATATAAATTTGGCAGGATTGCATTTACCGTACAATTTTTCCTCTGAATCTTTTGACATACTTACCTGTAAAAAGTAAAATAATCCACCATGGAAAAGCAAAGAAAGATAGAAATATATGATACAACACTCAGAGATGGTGCCCAGGGTGAAAATGTTTTTTTTACAGTCCTTGACCAGATAAAGATTGCTGAAAAACTTGACGATTTTGGTTTTGATTTTATTGAAGGGGGTTGGCCAGGTTCCAATCCCAAGGCAGAAGAATTTTTCAAAAGGATGTCTACAAAAAAATTAAAGCACAGTAAACTTGTGGCGTTTGGAAGTACAAGGAGAAAGAATTTTTCAGCAGATAAAGATCCTTTTCTAAAGGCACTTGTAGATGCAGGAACAGATTTTATTGTCATTTTTGGGAAATCATGGGATCTTCATGTAAAAGAAGTATTAAGAATTTCCCTGGAAGAAAATCTAAATCTTATAGCGGATTCAATAAGTTATCTCAAGTCAAAAGGAAAATCTGTGTTTTTCGACGCAGAACATTTTTTTGACGGATTTAAGGATAATCCAGAATACTCAATGAAAACCTTACTAGTTGCTCAGGAATGTGGTGCAGAAAGAATTGTGTTATGCGATACGAATGGTGGTTCTCTCCCTTTTGAAGTGGAAGAAATTGTCAGGAAGATTTGCAAACTTCTGAAGACACCTGTTGGAATTCATGCGCATAATGATTCTGGTACCGCTATTGCCAATTCAATTGCAGCGGTACGGGCAGGTGCGGTGCATGTTCAGGGAACAGTGAATGGATTTGGTGAAAGGTGTGGCAATGCCGATCTTACCGCTATCATTCCGATACTCCAGATAAAGATGGGATACAGGTGTCTTGAAGAAGAAAAACTGAACCATCTTACAGGACTATCAAGATATGTATATGAAATAGCAAACATTGTACCGCCTGGAAACCAGCCATTTGTTGGATATAGTGCTTTTACGCATAAAGGTGGAGTACATATTGATGCCGTGAGTAAAAATCCAAGAACATATGAACATATTTCTCCAGAAAGAATTGGAAACCAGAGGAGAATACTTATTTCAGAACTTTCAGGCAAGAGTACTGTTTTACAAAAACTCGGTAAGTACGGGATAGAAAAACAACCAGAACTTATAAAAAAGATTCTGGATACTATAGGCCGGTTAGAAAAAGATGGTTATCAATTTGAATCCGCTGAGGCATCTTTTGATTTATTGGTCAGAAAGATGTTGGGATTGTATAAAGATCCTTTTATTGTCAAAGGTTTCAGAGTTATTGTTGAGGAAAGGAATTCGAAAATAGTGGCAGAGGCTACTGTTAAACTCAAGGTTGGGAAAAAAATAGAATATACTGTTGCAGAAGGGAATGGGCCTGTAAATGCGCTTGATAATGCTTTAAGAAAAGCTTTAATTCCTTTTTACCAGTGTATTTCAACTCTTAAATTAACCGACTATAAAGTAAGAATTTTGCGGCCGGAAAAGGCAACAGCGGCCATTACAAGAGTGTTGATTGAATCAATGGATCAGAATGAAACATGGGGGACAATAGGACTTTCAGAGAATATCATCGAAGCATCATGGAAAGCCCTTGTGGATAGTTTTACCTATAAAATTATTAAAGAAACAGAGAAGTAATCATTTGGATGATGACTTTTTAGTGTTTTAAACTTACTCGATGGTTAAATAGATATCAGCATACCATAGTAGAAACGGAACAATTTTTTATCCCTGATATTTTTTTATTAGTTGATGAAGATCAATTCTTTGTTCATATAGTGCCTTACCCGTTACCACACCAGAAACAGGAAGACCTGAATTAATAATTGTTTCGATGTCCTTTTCTGAACTTATGCCACCACCTACAATGAATTCAATTTTTTTATTTTGCAGATTTTTAACATTATTAATAATCCTTGAGAATACCTCAACATCAATTCCGGATAATGTTCCATCTTTTGTTGTATCAGTTATCATGAATTTTGAAAAACCTTTTTCAATAAGTTTTGTTATTATCCAGGAGGGTTCAACGGGCATTGTTACAAGCCAGCCACTTAGTGCTACAGAATTTCTGGAAACATCTATACTGACCAGTATTTTTTCTTTTACTTCTGGTTTTAGTTTATCTATGATATCAGGCTCAGGTATTTCTTTCTCTACAACAAATTTTTTATCTGCATATGAATATGCTCTGGATATATCACTTATTGTGAAGTTTGCTTCAAGTATCTGAACAAGTACAATGGCTGTTCCTACAATTAAATAATCAATACCAAGTTCTAAGAAATATTTGATTTCCTTGCACCTTCTTATTCCGCCTCCAAGTTGTAATTCACATCTTTCAACAGCAACAACGTCTCTAACCTTGACCAGCTTTTTTATTACCTCACAATCTTCGTACAGAATCTTTCCATCTCTTGCACCAAGCAATGAGACGATATGAATGCGTCTTGCACCTTTAATTATAAAATCCTTGATAGTCTGCTCTGGATTCAATCCGTAAATTGTTATCTTATCAAACCTACCTTTATGTAATCTCACAACTTTACTTTTTTTTAGGTCAATGGCTGGTATTATTAGCATTGTTTTTAACCTTTTCAGTATACCTGCATTTTGGAAAATTTGAACAGCCAATAAATTTTCCATATTTACTTTTTCTTACCACAAGAGTATGTCCACATTCTGGACAATTTTTATCAATTTTTTCAGGAGTAATCTTAGTTTCTGTTTCTATTTCAGGCAGTACCAATTCGGATGATGCTTTATCGAGTGAATTTTTAAAACTGTTGTAGAACTCTTTCAATACCTCTTTCCAGTATTTTTTGCCCTCAGCAATTTCATCTAGTTCCTTTTCCATTTCAGCTGTGAACTGTACATTTATAATATCAGAAAAATATTTTGATAAAGCATCGGAAACAATAATTCCTAGTTCTTCTGGGACGAGAACCCTTTTTTCCTTCCTTACATATTTTCTTTTAAGAAGTGTGTTGATCGTTGGCGCATAAGTCGATGGTCTACCTATTCCAAATTTTTCAAGCGTCTTAATCAGTAAAGCCTCTGAATATCTGGGTGGTGGAGTGGTTTTCTTTTCTTCTTCCTTAATATTCTTGATTTCAAGTTTTTCACCGGAAACAATATCATCGGGGATATTTTTTTCTCCTTCGTTTATTTTAATTTTCCACAGTTTCATAAAGCCATCAAAAATTACTTTTGATCTGAAAGCTTCAAATGTATAGTTGTTAGCATTTGCTCTTATTGTCAATATTTCAGTTATAGCAGGTTTCATCTGACTTGCGACGAACCTTTCCCAGATTAGCTTATAAAGGGCGTACTGGTCTTTCTGTAAATATTTTTTTACATATTCGGGAGTTAAATTCACTTGAGTTGGCCTTATTGCTTCATGCGCTTCTTGAGCATTTGAAACCCGGGTTACATAATTTGGTGGTCTACCCGGGAGATATTCCTTTCCAAAGGTTTCCGCAATAAATCTTGCTGCTTGATTCTGAGCTATCCTTGAAATAGAAGGGGAATCGGTTCTCATGTAAGTGATTAATCCTACATGAGTTTTCTTCTCAAGAGGGATACCTTCATATAATTGTTGAGCTAAAAGCATGGTTTTTGAAACACTGAATTTCAGTTTTGTTGACGCTTCCTGTTGTAATGAACTCGTTATAAACGGCGGATAGGGTTCTATGGTTTTTTTTGTTTTTATCACTTCAGAAACTATCAATGGATAACCTTTTATGTCGTTTATGTATTTTTCAACATCTATCCTGTTTATTATACCCGGTGGGATAATTTTTTCTTTGTTTATGGCGACAAGAACCATCTCAAAGGTTATTCCTCTGTATTCAACAATAATTCTTATATTCCAATAAGGTTGAGGAACAAAATTTTGAATTTCTTTTTCTCTTGCAACTATCAATTGAAGTGCAACAGATTGTACCCTTCCAGCAGATAATCTTTTCCCAAGCAAAGGACTGATACTGTATCCAACGATTCTATCCAGAATGCGTCTTGTTTGTTGGGAGGCAACAAGATTCATGTCTATTGTTCTGGGTTTCTGAAAGGATTCAAGTACTGCTTGTTTTGTGATTTCGTGGAATGCAACTCTTTTGACTTCTTCAATATTTTTTTCGAGAACCGAGGCGGTGTGCCAGGCTATTGCTTCACCTTCTCTATCCTCATCAGTAGCAAGATAGATTGAATCCACATGTTGAGTAAGTTTTTTTAAATAGGTAACAATTTTCTTTTTCCCTGGTAATATCCTATACTCTGGAATAAAACTTTCGAGGTTAACTCCGAATTTATTTTCTGGAAGGTCTCTAATATGACCAAGTGTGGCCTTCACCATATATTCAGGGCCCAGTATATGTCCAATGGTCTTTGCTTTTGCTGGTGATTCAACTATTACAAGCTTTTTTTTCATTATCATTTTCCTTCTTTTCGCAATTGCATTATTATAATACTTTTGATAAAATCATAAAAGCCAAAAAGGGGTTTTATGAAGTATCTATGGAGTGGTAGGTTTAAGGAAGATCTTGATGAGCTTGCTAAAAGATTTACTTTTTCAATAAGCCTTGATAAAAATCTTGCCGTTTTTGACGTGGCAGGAAGTATTGTACATGCTGAGATGCTTGTGCGACAAAAAATAATACCGCGTAAAGATGGAAAAAAAATTATCAGTGGCCTTAAAAAAATCGAAGGTGAAATAAGAAGAAATCAATTTGTTTTTAAACCCGATGACGAAGATATCCACACTGCGATCGAAAGAAGATTGACTGAGCTGATTGGGCCAGTAGCAGGTAAGCTTCATACAGCTCGTTCACGGAATGATCAGATAATACTTGATGAAAAACTCTACCTGAAAAGAATTATTCCTGAAATTCGATCCGTAATTATTCTTTTGCAGAAAACACTTGTAAATAAGGCAGAGGAATGCATTGAAATTTTCTTTCCAGAATTAACCCACTTTCAACCTGCACAGCCGGTTTTATTTTCACATCATTTGCTTGCATATGTCTGTATGCTGGAAAGAGATAAAACAAGGTTAAGTGACACACTTAATCGAATTAATATATCACCTCTTGGAGCCTGTGCCTGCGCAGGTACATCTTTTAAGATAGACCCTGTATATATTGCAAAAAAATTAGGTTTTGATGATGTCTTTACCAACAGTGTGGATGTGGTGAGTGATAGGGATTTTATTATGGAAACAGTTTCAAATCTCGGAATATTGATGATTCATCTTTCACGAATGGCTGAAGAATTGATTTTGTGGCATTCTTCGCTTATTGGTTTTGTGGATTTACCAGAGGAATTTTGCACGGGTTCCAGTATAATGCCGCAGAAAAAAAATCCAGATGTTCTGGAATTAATAAGAGGGAAAGCTTCGGTTGTACTCGGAAGTATTGTTGGAATGTTTTCACTGATGAAAGGATTACCACTATCTTATAACCGCGATTTGCAGGAAGATAAAAGGTTCTTGTTTGAAAGTTGTGAAATCGCTCATCTATCAACACTGATAATCAGCAGGATTATTGAGAAGACAAAAATCAATGTTGTTGATATGAGTATGGCCTGTAAGCATGGTTATATGGAAGCTACGGATATTGCAGAATTTCTTACCACAAAAGGGATTCCATTCAGAGAATCACACTATATTGTTGGGAATCTTGTGAAAAAGGCTATTGAAAAAAAACTACCATTGAATGAACTTGACGAGCTGACCATCGAGAAAATTACAAAGTGCAAAGCCGCAGTAAAATTTGTTAAGAGCCTTTCACCAGAAAAATCCATAAGATTGAAAAGTTCCCATGGTAGTACAAGCCCCTCTTTTGTAAAAAAGGAAATAGAGAAATGGAAAATTATCTTGAAATAATATCGGAAGGATTATACAGATTTAAAAGAGGAAATTTAATGATAGAAAGCGTGTTTGCAAAGGATATTTGCAATAGATATGGAACACCTCTATATGTTTATAGTGCTACGTTTATAGAAAAGCAAATTTGTAAATTGAAAAATGCATTCAAAAGTTTATCGCCTTTGATATGTTATTCAATGAAGGCAAACAGCAATATGGAAGTTTTAAATATTATTAGAGATCACGGTTGTGGAGTTGATATTGTTTCTGGTGGAGAACTTGCTAAAGCAGTGAAGGCAAATTTTTCTTCGAAGAAAATAGTTTTTGCCGGTGTTGGTAAAACGAAAGAAGAAATTATAGCGGCTCTGAAAAAAAATATTCTTTTATTTACCGTAGAGAGTGTTGAAGAGCTGAAACAAATTGATATAATCGCGGAGGATTTAAAAAAAATTGCTGATGTGAGCTTACGTATAAATCTTGATGTTGATGTGGATTCGCATCATTATACGAAAACAGCAAAAAAAGAAACGAAATTTGGTTTACCTAGAGATCAGATCAGGGCAATTATTAATTCTAGGAGAAGTTTCAGGAATGTAAACATTACAGGGATACATTTTCATTTAGGTTCAAATATAAAAAATTCTTCTTTTTATGTTGAGGCACTCAAGAAACTTAATAAATTTTTAAGATTGATAAATTTCCGTCCTTCAATAATTGATATCGGGGGGGGATTTGGTATACAGTACAGAACGAATGAACAGATAGAACCGATAGAAAATTTTGGCAAAAACATATGTGATTTCTTTCTCAACAATTTTCCCGGTGTTTCAATGATTATCGAACCAGGGAGATTTATAGTGGGAAATGCTGGTATTTTGTTTACAAAGGTTTTATACAATAAGAAAACACCACACAAAAATTTTCTCATTGTGGATGCTGGTATGAATGATTTA
>JAOAAW010000034.1 GCA_026418655.1 bacterium
ATGCATTGATTGAAACTGCTAAAAATTACAGAAAAATTGTATTTTGTTGTGGAGCAAAAACTCCGGCGGACTATATTTATAAAAGCCAGATACTTTTTGAGTGGCATAAACTTTGTGAAAAGCTGCCTCTTTCATTCAGAATTACTGTTGATAAAAAGGATGAAAATTGGAAATTTGGCGAGGGACTTGTTACAAAAACCCTTGATAATCTTGATATGAACATATCAAACAGTGTTGCCATTGTATGTGGACCACCAGTAATGATGAAATTTACGACATTGAAACTTCTTGATATTGGTTTTAAAGAAAAAGACATATATCTTTCCATGGAAAGAAAGATGTATTGTGCGGTTGGCCATTGCAGGCATTGTCTTATTGGACCATATTTTGTTTGTAAGGATGGTCCTGTTTTTACCTATGATTTAATCAAAAATGAACCAGGACTCTGGGCATAATGAGAAAACTTTTTATTGATTATGATATTTGCAATAAATGTAAGGAATGCGTTGTCAGGTGCAGCTATATGTTCCATCCCGAAAACAATGGAATTGCGTCTTTGAGAGAAATAGTAGCATTTATAATTGTTTGTAGAAAATGCGATGATTTTCCATGTGTTAATGCATGTCCTAACAATGCACTTAAAAGAGAAAGTGGAGTTATAAGAAGATCCAATTTTCTTTGTATTTCATGCAAAAGCTGTGCAATTGCGTGTCCTTTTGGAACAATTGAGTTTGACTGGCTTGAATATCTAACATCAATATGCGATGTATGTGCAGGTGCAAGAATTGAAGAAAAAGAAAGATTTATCTGTGTCCACAGCTGTCCCTATGGTGCATTGAGAGTTGTTGAGCACGAAGATATTGATGAAACCGTCTTTGTCCATAAAATTGGTGAAAACATAATTGTAAAAACTTTTAGCTGGACACAATTTTACGAATTAAAAAAATAGATATGGAAATTTTGAAGATTTTTTTACTTATATTTGGAAGTTTTATCATTTTTTCACTTGCAGGAATTATGAGTGGTTGGTTTGATAGAAAAATTTCTGCCAGGTTCCAATTCAGGGTGGGTCCACCCTTGTGGCAGAATTTTTTGGATCTGGCGAAACTTACTGGAAAAGAAATAGTTATTCCTGATAGCGCAAACCAATTTATTTTTTTGTTCAGTCCAATAATTGGTATTATCGCAATAACAGCCACTGGTGCTATTTTATTTTCCAACATTTTCTTTTATCCTCTTAAATGGGATCTGTTTATTTTCATCTATCTGCTTCTTATTCCATCTATTGTAATTTTTCTTGCAGGTTCTTCATCTGGAAATGTTCTTGCTTCTGTTGGCGCGGGAAGAGAATTAAGACTGCTTTTGAGTTATGAGTTGCCATTTATTATTGCGTTACTTGTTCCTGTAATAAAATGTGGTACTGTTCAGATTTCTGAAATTTCAAGATATCAGATTGCAAACGGTGTGAACACTGGGCATATTTCAGGTATGATTGCTTTTATTGTTGCGCTGTTTGCATTTCTGGGGAAGATCGGATATGTTCCTTTTGATGTATCCGAAGCTGAAACAGAAATTGCGGCAGGGACTTTTATTGAATATTCAGGGTTTCTACTGGCGCTTTTCAAACTTATGAAATGGATTCTTCTTTCTGTTGGAATAAGTTTTCTTGTCATCTATTTCATGGGTGGCTTTAGAAATCCATTAACAGGATTTTTAAAATACTTATTGGTTCTTTTTTTGATTGTTTTAATAAAAAACACAAACCCGAGGTTAAGAACAGACCAGATTTTAAGATTTTCATGGGGTTGGTTAACAATGTTTGGAATGCTTGCTGTAATATTTGCATTAATGGGATACTGAAGGGAGATTTATGACAATAGATATTAAAACCAAGGCGTTAAAAAAGTCTCTCTTTGTTTTCCATCTTTCAACGGGTTCCTGTAATAACTGTGATATTGAGATACTTGATTGCCTTACTCCAAGATTTGATATAGAAAGATTTGGAATGGTTCTTGTTGGAAGTATAAAACATGCGGATGTTCTGCTTGTAACAGGAATAGGAACTGTTAAAAATGCAAATAGAATTAAACTTTTGTATCATCAGATGCCAAAACCAGGTTTTGTTGTTGCAATTGGTGCATGCGCCTGCACCGGTGGTATGTTCAGGGATGGATATACAATGTCTGGTCCGCTGGATACAATTATTCCGGTTGATGTCTATATTCCTGGATGTCCACCAAAACCAGAGGCTATGATAGCAGGTATCGCTAAATTACTTGAAAGGTTAAAATAGTAACATGGGAACACTTGAAAAAATCAAACAAAGATTTGGAGAAAAAATAAAAAGCGTTTTTATGCATAATGAAAAACGCGTTTATTTGGAAATAGACAGAAATGATTTGCTTGACTTTGTTAAATTTATCTTTTCGCTTCCAGGGGTTAGATTTGCTACTGCCTCAGGGGTTGATAATCTTCATAATATAGAAATACTTTATCATTTTTCTTTTGACCCTGAGGACCTAATTGTTTCCATTAGAACCTTTATAGATAGAGAGAATCCAGAAATTGAGTCAATATCAAGTATTGTTAAAGGTGCACAGAATATAGAAAGGGAAATGTATGAGCTTCTGGGTATAAAATTTAAAAATCATCCAGGATTGAAAAGATTTTTGATTGATGAATTACCAGAAGGTTTTTATCCATTAAGGAAGGATAAAAAAAGGCAGGTTGAACAATGAAAAAGGTAGTCGTACCACTTGGGCCATATCATCCGCTTTTTGAAGAACCAGAATATTTTGAGCTTTACTGTGATGGCGAAACAGTGGTTGATATAGAATGGAAAGCAGGGTATAACCATAGAGGCATTGAGAAGTTATCCGAAAGCAAGCACTGGGACCAGGTTACATTTCTTGTTGAAAGAATATGCGGGATCTGTTCAACATCACATCCGATTGCATACTGTAATGCTGTTGAAGATTTGTTAAAGATTGATATTCCAGAAAGAGCAAAAT
>JAOAAW010000039.1 GCA_026418655.1 bacterium
ACCTGGCCTAAAGGCGGCCGACCTACCCTGCCCCTGATTTATTCAGATGAAGTATGGACAGGAATTGAATATCAGGTTTCCAGCCATTTAATGATGAATGGCTTTATAAAAGAAGGATTAGAAATCGTAAAAACCGCAAGGAAAAGGTACGATGGTACCAAACGAAATCCATTTGATGAATATGAGTGTGGTCATTGGTATGCAAGGGCACTATCAAGCTGGGGACTTATCAAAGGTATTACTGGACTGCATTATGATGCGATTGAAAAAACAATATACCTGAAAAGATGGAAAAGACAGGATGTACAGGTGTTTTTTTCAACTGAAAGTGGCTGGGGTATTGCAGGTATCAAAAAAGGCAGGCCATTTGTTAAAATTATTTTTGGACATGTTGCCGTTGAGAAAATAAAAATCATTGATTGAATCAGTGAATTTCATGAAGGTTGTAAGATAAATTACCAAGTTTTAATCTTGCTGCTTCTCTTACCTGTACATACGGATCTTTTCCCCATATTCTTTCAAATAGATGGCCTCTATCTTTTTCAAATCTGAGATGTCCAGGCAATGTTCCTTCAATGTACTTGTGTCTGTTAATCAAATCCAGTGTCGCTTTTTCAAGGGCAACAATATCATAAGAACCAGCAATCCCAACATCGGGAATAATTGGTGGCGAATAAAGTCCAAGACAATCACAAAAAGGTGTTACATTTGTTATCACATTTATGTGGCAGCAGTTTCCGTTAAGAGATTGCAGGACCTTTTTTGCAGAAAGTGCAAGGGCTCTCTGAAAAATCTCATAATTTTTTGTATCCAGACCGAGTGCTTTATGCGGACACAATGCTACACATCTCATACAGAAAACACAGCCGTGGAAATCAATAGCAAGTCTTTTATCTTTATCAAAGGTTATAGCAGAACTTCTACAATTTTTTACACAAACCATGCAATATTTACACCTGGATCTATTCCAGTAAGGCCTTTCGCTCTGGGTGCGATGCAAATCTATCCTTGTTTTCGTTGTTACAAAACCCATACCAAGGTTTTTTAATGCACCTCCATAGGCACAATTTCCGTGTCCTTTAGCGTGCGCAAGATTTATCAAAAAATCTATATCTTTCAAAACGCCCGCAAGCTGCAAATCCCTTATCCCATAGCGTGCCGGAACCTTCACAGTAAAATAATTTGTATCTCTCAGTCCTGTTGCCTGAATAAATTTACAACCCACTGTGAATTCATTATATCCCCTTGCAGAGTCAGGAGAAACAACATCTGTAATGAATGGTTTTCCTCCACCTTCTTTTACAAAATCAACAAGCAATCTGACAAGAAACGGATGTATTGTTGTATAGCCATATCCACAACCAACATGTATTTTGATACCTATGTTTTTTCCTTTAACCTCTTTATCAATGTTAAGGATAGAGAGCAATCTGAGAAACTTTGCAGGAAGTGTGGCTTTTTTTTCAAGTTGTTTCAATCTCGCTGATGCAAAATACACTACAGACATCCTTCTCCTCTCGGTAAAAAATTCCGTTGACTGCGTTAGTAAGTCATTATATCATAAAAGAAAAAGGACGCTTGAATGAATTCTAGAGAAAGATGTAAAACAGCCATGAAAGGTGGGATGCCTGACTGTGTCCCTGTGATTCCTCAGATATGTCATCCACACGCAATCAGGGTACTTGGTCTGGATTTCAGAAAAACTATGATTGAAGCTGTAAAGAATCCTATCCTTGTTAACAAGCTTCAAATTGAATGTGCCAGATACTATGGAGTTGATGGAGTCAGAGTATGGATACATCACGAAGGCATCCTGAATTTATACGATGATGGTGAAAATGTCTGGCAGATAGATCAACCAACAAACCGGCAGATTGGAAGACTTGATTTCAAAGGAGGTGGCTGGATTGTTCCAATAAAAGAGGAAATTCAGATTAATAATGATACTGATATTGAAAAAATTCCAGTTATTCCTGCATCAATATTTATGAAATCTGAGTCTTTTAAAAAAACGAAAGAGCTCGTCGAGGATGCAAGCAGGGACTTGTTTGTTATTACTTCCCCTGGATGTGTAAGCGTGGAATTTGCAACTACTGTAAGAGGCAAGGAACAGACCTTTGTTGACCTTATTGAAAGACCATCTCTCGTGCATAAAATCCTGTATCGGGCAACCCAGGCAGCGATTCAAAAAGCACTTGCTATGATTGAAGCAGGTGTGGATGCATTCATGCTCGGTGAAACTTTTGGTGGTGTGATTGGTCCGGAAAATTTCAAGAAATTTTGTGTTCCATATTTTAAAATGTTTGTGGATGAAATAAAAAAGTATGATGTTTGCATCTATCTGCATGTTTGTGGAAACAGCACGCAACTTTTTGAGGCAATGGCAGATACTGGAGTTGATTGTATTGAACCTCTTGACCCACTGGGTGGAGTATCTGTTGCAAACGCAAAAAGACGAGTAGGGAAAAAAGTTTCGCTAATGGGTGGCGTTAACACATTAAAACTTGCAACTGGAAGCTTTGAAGAAGTAAAACAGGATATACAGCGCTGCCTTTTAGAAGGCGCACCTGGAGGCGGGTATCTATTGGCATGCGGAGACATGCTTCCTACCGAAACTTCTCCTGACAAAGTATTTGAAATGGTACGTGCAGCTCATTCCTACCGATACGACCAAAATAAAGGAGGATAGATGACAGAAACAATTAATTTCTCTTTAAACGGAAAAATTGCGCTTGTCACAGGAGCAGGCACTGGCATTGGAAAAGCAATTGCAATATGT
>JAOAAW010000062.1 GCA_026418655.1 bacterium
TTGCCATTTCCACATTCAAAAGAACTTGAAAAAGTTATCATATTACCCTCTTTCAGATTATCCAGTCATCTTCAAAGGATTTTTTCACAAAAGAGAAAAATCCTGCTGGCGGAATCCTTATTTCAGTATCCTGCGTTTTAATCTCTATAGCAAAATTTACCTCATCATCATCAGTAAATTTCTCAATCGGTACTGCAATTTCAATACATTTATCAAAGGCCATATTTTCACTTATAAAACCATTTTCTCCAGAGCCAGATAAAATCACAATATTTTTCTTGCCTTCAACGACAACCTGTGAAAACATTTTCTCCATAATGTCTATTCTGATGTAAAGATTTGTCCTATTATAACCAAAAAATAGTTTTTTTAAAGACATGTCAAATGGTTGGAAGGTGGTCCAGAGTTTTTCTATACTTACTTCTGCAGATCCTGACCACTCGAAAAAGTCCGTTACTTTTCCATCAATAACAGGATTTATGTATCTGGCTGGTTTCTGTATCTCTGGTTCTGGAATCCATGCTTCCATGACCTGTGCTGGAATTTCAAGCCCCATTTCCCTGTATATTTCTGAAATAATTGTCTGAAAAAGCGTATAGAACCTGATTTTTACACTCTTGCTGGCAGGAACACTCATCCACCAGAAAAAATCACTGGATTCAGCCATCATTACCAGTTGTTTCATTCTTTCGTTCATTTCCAGCCTAACATTATGCTGTTTTACTGTTTTTCTGGCATCAGCAAGTATATTCCATATTCTGTTTGCATCCTCAGAACCTATCCAGTTGTCAAAATGAAGTCCCATCCAGGAACCCGGTGGAATTGAATCGAGAGAAACCTTTTTGAAGTCAAGGTTACCCATCCGGGCAGGAGTTATCATTCTGATGTTTTCACTTGTAAGTGCCAATTTATAAAATTCTTTTAAGAATACACTTCCTTCATCCACATACCATTCCCAGGGATTTTCACCATCAAGAATAATGGTAAGCATCTTTTGCTGGTCACCCGACCAATTCTCAATCCTTCTGATAATGTCTGCAGCAGCTTCCTTTTCATTCCATGACTGGTAGATAAAACCGATTCTGTCTGAAAACTCATGGTTTCTGAAAAATATAAAAAAAGAATCCTTCCAGGTGTAAAGAAAAGAACCCGGGTCTTTTTCCTGCGCCTGGGAACCAAAAAGAATCTGCTCGTCTGCTCCAAGCCATCTGATGTTAAAATCACAAAAAACATCAAGGACCTGGCTGCTTATGGAACCCTCTGCTGGCCAGATGCCAATGGGCTTTTTGCCAAAAATGTTTTCTGCAACTTCAAAACCTTTTTCAATGTGCGCTTTAACATCCTCGGGATACGAAAATTCTATATCAGGCGGTCTAAGCGATGTTCTGGTCTGTGTGGCAATTTTTATATCGTAAATGAGAGGCAATATGGGATGATACCCTGGTGTTATGCTTATCTCAATCTGGCCTTCATCTGAAAGCTTTTTATAAAGTGAAATGACCTTTGAGAAAACTTCTTTTTCAATTGCAATCAATATTTCCCTGTCCTTCTCACTAAAGCCGACACCTTTCTTTTTAAGTTCTTCTATTTCAGGATAATATTTTTCCATCAATGGATGAAAACAGCAAAGATGCATCCAGGTTTTTAAATCTGATAGTTCCTGTCTTGAGATTTTTTCTAAATAAAGTCTGTTAAGTAGATTTTTGAATATTGTGTTTTTGTTTTTTACCCTGTCCGGCAATTCCTCACAAAAAATTTTGATTTTTGAAATATCGTTTGCTGTATCAGTAGCAAGAACCTGTTGAAAACCATCAACAATCTGGCCATCTGCGATTTTCTGTATCTGAAGCAAAAGGGGAACAGTAAAATTACAGCCAAGTCGTACACCTGAATCTTCAATTATCTTTGCCATTGGATAGTAATTGTACAGAACACGAAAAGTGATTGTGGACAAATTAAGAATTTCAGAATCAGGGGTTATGTACCAGGGCTGGTGGAAATGCCAGATTAAATTAAGATAGGTCATTTTTTCTCCAGAGATTTCTCATAAAGAGATAAATAACCTTCAATTGACTTATTCCATGAAAAATTAAGAGAGTTTGCCCTTTTGAAAAGTTTTTCCATCAAATCCTGGTTATAATAGATTTTAATTGCCTGTTCCATTGCATTTTTTAATTCTTCTGGCTTTGGATTATCAAAAACAATCCCCCATCCATCATCTTTCTCAATGTCCAGATCTTTCACTGTATCAGCCAGACCACCTGTTTTTCTCACAATCGGTATGGTACCATATTTCAAGCTTATCAGCTGCCCGAGCCCGCAGGGTTCAAATCTGCTCGGCATCAGAAAAAAGTCACTTCCAGCATAAATCTGACGCGCCAGTCCATCATCAAACCCAATTCTTACACCTACCTTTTCAGGATATTTGTGTGAAAAAGACTGAACGATTTGTTCATAAGAAGCCTCTCCTGTACCAAGGCACACAAACTGAAATTCAGCATCTTTAAGCATATCTATTGCCTCAATGATAAGGTCTATACCTTTTTGTTCAACAAGCCTTCCAACAAAACCAAATACCGGGATATTCTGGCTTACAGGAAGAGAAAACTTTTCCTGAAGCGCCACTTTATTGGTCAATTTACCTTTTCTTGTGCGATATTTTTGGGCTATGGAATCATCAAAAAGCGGATTCCATATCATATAATCAATGCCATTCAAAATGCCTGTCAGGTCATTTTCTCTGGTTTTAAGAAGTCCCTCAAGTTTGCAACCAAATTCTGGAGTGAGAATTTCTTTTGCATATGTCGGGCTCACTGTATTTATCATTTCTGAGTGAATAATACCCGCCTTCATCACATTGATATTTCCATAAAACTCAAGCTGGGGCATCGTAAAAAACTCATCACCCAGGCCAAGATATGTAAATTGGTCAGATGGAAATACTCCCTGGTAGGCAAGGTTATGGATTGTGAAAACAACAGATGCTTTCAATTCACTATAAAAAAGTTTCCGGTAAAGTGGTACAAGCGCAGTCTGCCAGTCATTACAATGAAAAACATCAACCTCAATACCTGCCTGTCTACAACATTCAAGCACTGCTTTTGAAAAAAATGAAAACCTCAACAAATTATCGGGATAATCCTTTCCCTTTTCTCCATATAACTGGTCTCTGTCAAAGTATTTCTGATTCCCGATAAGATACACATTATGATTATGACAATTTTTCAGCCGTAAAAGATGCGCCTGTTCTGTCCTGTGCTGTGAAAAAATTACATCACACTCAAGAATTTTTTCAGTCGGAAATCTTTCAAGGATCTGTCTGAAACCAGGAAGAAAAACTTTTGTATCAACATATCTTGGAAGCTTGGCATAAAGTGCACCTGTAACATCGGCAAGTCCGCCAACCTTTACAAATGGTACGCATTCACAACAAACAATTGCAACTTTCTTCATTCTTTCTCCTTTCGGGTTCGATAAAGTCTAAATTGATAATTCCCGCAGGAACTGGGCTGCTTCTTCAGGCGGAGTGGGATTAATATAAAAACCTGTTCCCCATTCGAATCCACCCGGTCTTGTGAGCCTTGGCATAATTTCAATATGCCAGTGATAATCTTTATCTATTGTCTGCCAGTATCCTGGGTGAGGAAATCTATTGGGCGCTGTGTGAAAAATAAAATTATAAGAAGGATTACATAAACCTTTCACCAGCTTTTTTAAAACCAGTCCAAGAAGCTGTGCTAAATTAGGTCTTTCTGAATCAGCAATTGAATCAAAGTCAGGGCTGTGTCTTAAAGGTAAAAGCCAGAGTTCAAACGGAAACCTTGAAGCATATGGAACAAGGGCTATGAAATCACTGTTGGCCGCAACCACCCTTTCTCCACGAGATATTTCATCCTCAATAACATCGCAGAAAATACATCTTTCTTTATATTCATAGTACCACTGGGCACCTTTTAACTCTTCTTTAACCCTTTTAGGTGTCACAGGAGTTGAAATCAATTGAGTGTGAGAATGGTAAAGCGATGCTCCTGCTTCCTTTCCATAGTTTTTAAAAATCATGTTGTATCTCAGACGCTTATCGTTCTTAAGGTCTAAACTCCGCATCTGGTATGTATAAATGACTCTTTCAAGATGAGAATGTTGGAAATCCTGCATCTGATGTTTATGTTCAGGGATTTCAATTATTACTTCGTGTGCGCCTATACCATTCATTCTGTCAAAAATCCCGATACCCTTCTTATTCAGGTCTCCCTCTATTCTCAGAGCTGGATATTTATTTGGAACCACCCTTACCTGCCACCCTGGAGCATTTGGCTGGGAACCAGGTTCTCTCAGTGCAAATATCTCTGGCGGGGTTTTTGATTCATTTCCCGGACAGAAAGGACAGAAAGGTGAATTTTCTTCTTCGGCAGTTGAACACATCTCTGCATAGTCAGAAGGTCTGAGTTTTCTTTCTGTCGCAATAATCACCCATCTACCAATAACTGGATCTTTTCTCAATTCAGGCATTCTTAACTCCTGTGTTAATTACCACTGATAATCCTTTGGAATGACGACAATTCCTGTTTCACTGACAACAAACCTTTTTTTATCCTCAACAATATCATAACCAATCATTGTACCCTGCGGAATAACAACATTCTTGTCAATAATAGCCCTTTTTATCTTACAATACCTGCCAACATTCACATTGTCCATCAGTATTGATTCACTTACTTCAGCATAACTGTTTATCCTTACCCATGGTGAAAGTACACTTCTATATACCCTGCCACCACTGATAATGCAACCGCCTCCCACGATTGAATCAAGCAACATTCCTGTTCTTTCTCCATATGAAAAGACAGTTTTTGCAGGTGGAAGTTGTTCCTGAAAAGTTCTTATGGGCCACTGGCTATCATAGAGATTCAAAACTGGTTCCACGCTGACAAGGTCCATGTTTGCTTCATAGTATGCTTCAATGGTTCCAATATCCTTCCAGTACTTTGTTTCCTTACGATTTTCATCAATAAATGGAAATGCATAAACCCTGTCCTTTCCAATCATTGAAGGAATAACATCCTTACCAAAATCATGGGTACTGTCTGTCTTTTTTGCATCTTCAAAAAGGCGACGTACCAGTGTCTCTGTATTAAAAAGATAAATACCCATGGAAATCAGGCTAACAGTTGGATTATATGGTGCTGGCTTAGGATTTTCTGGTTTTTCTGTAAAACTTATAACTTCCTGATTGTCATTAACCTCAAGAACACCAAATCTTTTTGCTTCATGCAGGGGCTCCTCAAAAACACTAATTGTGAGGTCTGCCTTTTTTTCTTTGTGAAAATCTATCATCCTTCTATAGTCCATTTTATATACATGATCACCGGATAGAATTAAAACCATATCCGGTTTTTCCTGATTGAGAAAATAGATATTTTGAAATACAGAATCTGCGGTTCCTAAATACCAATCAGTTCCTATTCTCATCTGAGCCGGCATTACATCTATAAATTCTCCAAGTTCTCTGCTGAAAATATTCCAGCCCTCTCTGATATGCCGCTGAAGTGAATAGGACTTGTACTGAATCAAGACATATATTTTTCTCAATCCACTGTTTATGGCATTACTGAGAGTAAAGTCAATAATGCGATAAATCCCGCCAAAAGGCACAGCAGGTTTTGCTCTGTCTTTTGTCAGCGGGTAAAGACGTTCTCCTTTTCCTCCAGCAAGAACAAGGGTAAGAATTCTATCAGACACCTATCAACTCCTTTACTTTTGAAACAAGTTCATCAAGACTTGTGGAGCTTTTAACAATGTAAGCATCTGCTGCCCAGCTCATAAAATCCTGTTTGTATTGAGGATAGGATGTATATATGATCACCGGCAGATTTTTTCTCTGACCAAGAATATTTGAGATGGTTTCAAGTCCACTCATTTTTGGCATCTTTATATCAACTATAACAAGATCAAAGTTTTTCTTTTCAAGTAATTTCAACCCATCCTCGCCATTTGAAACTGATTCAACCTGATAGCCCTCTCTTTCAAGTGTTTCTGTGTAGAGAGTTCTCTGGTTTGCTTCATCCTCTATCAATAGAATTTTCTTTGCCATTTTCCTCCTTTTTCGGGAATATAATCTTTACACTTGTCCCTACATCTACCTTGGAATTAATGCAAATCTTTCCACCATGGTTTTCCTCAACAATCATCTTAACAATATTGAGCCCGAGGCCTAAACCATGAGAACGGGTGGTAAAAAATGGATTGAATATCTGACCGAGTATCTCCTCTGGTATTCCATACCCGGTATCAGTAACTTCTATCCATACATCCTTTTGATTTTCTCCTGCCTTTATAATAATAGAACCACCTGGCTTCATACTTTCAAGGGAATTATGAACAATATTATAGATTACCTCCCCAAGCTGAACCCTGTCAGCAAAAACATACAGACCATCCGGTATTTCCACCTTCAAATTTGTTCCAGAATCATCTATGTTTATTGAAAGAACCTCAAGCAATTCATCAAGAAAACTTTTGAGATGCAATGATTCCTTTTTTGCTGGCTGTTTAAACGAAAATCTCAATAGATTGTTAAGCACAAGTTCAAGTCTTCTCACCTCATTAACAATGATTCTTGCGTTTCTTGAAATCCGCGCATCAACATTTTTTTCCCTGCATATTTCAAGAATCTGTCTTGCAAAACCACCAATTGTCGCAAGTGGATTTCTGATTTCGTGGGCAAGATATGTTGAAATTCTTCCTGCAGCAGCAAATCTTTCACAAACAAGAAGATCCTCCTGCATCTGTCTGAGTTTTTCATTGAGCTGCCTTAATTGTTCAAGATTGTGTTTTGTGTTTTCATAAGCAAAGGCATTGCTAAGGGCAAGACCTGCCTGATTGAGTATTATTGAAAGAAAAGACAATGTTTCCTGGGTTATATTTCTATTGTGAAACGCATTGTCTGCAAGAACAACAGCGGAGACCTTGCCGGAAATCTTTATCGGCGCAATAACAATTTGATTTGAATACTTCACAAACCAGTGAAATACTTCTGGTAGAAGAAATTTTTCCGATTCCTTTAGAACAATAATTTCTTTGTTTACAATGGTTTTTTTTAAAGGGTTGTCAGATGGTAATTTTGAGGTTTCGCAGGTAACTGTTCTTATTTCAACCGGGAATCTCTGACTTTCAAGAGTGCGGCGATGACTGTTTTCAAACATTTCTTCAAGGGTTGCTGCAGAACTTATCAAATCAAACCAGATTTTTTTTGCCTCTTCTGGGTCAAACGGACCTATCCCTCTTCCGCTATGTAAAACTCCGGAATCATTGACAAAAAACAAAGCAGCCCTGCTGAAACCAAGAGATGCACCTGCTGTTAAACCTGTCAATACGATATGGATAATCTTATCCACATTCAATGTTGCTTGAAGTCCTCTGCATATGGTATCAAGGAGATAAATTTCATATTGAAGCTTGTTTTTCTGTTCCATTTTCAACCGGTCTTCCTGTCAAGATTTATATATATTTCTATCTTTGCTTTACTTCTTTGTTTTTCGAGCCACTTCTGGAAATATTGTTCCTCCTTCTGAGATTGGAGAAATTTTCTTATGTTTTCAACATTTTCTTCTTTCACATTGTTCCCCATAAGGTTCTTTATCTCGTTATCATTTACAACTATGGTGGTTTCTGAAAGAACTTCCTGCTTTAATTTTTGATATTTTATACTTTCACTTATCTGATTTTCAATTTCTTTTGTTTTTTCAGGTGAAATCCTAGAAAAATAATTCTTGAATTTTGCCTGGTCAAATTCACCCTTTTCATTTTTGAAGGCGGGTTCTGCCTTTATCACTTCCATTATTTCAGAAGGTCTCACTTTTATACGATGTTTACGATAAAGCTGCTCCAGAAATTTTTCCATTATTAACCTGTTTAATACCATTTTTTCAAGTTCATTTTCATTTATGAGTTTTGAATAATTTTCCTTCAGAATATCCCTGTATTGCTGTCTCGTTTCTTCAAGGGCTCTATAAAATTCATTCTGATATATGGGCTCCTTATTTACCCTTGCTACCATATATTTACGGTCTGCTCCTGAAATACTTACTCCCCATATTACAAAACCCGGTATAACCAATGCAGCAGTGACTATCATTACGATTCTGAAATTCCTTTTTTTCCTGAACCATTTCAGTAACATTGCTTGCCTCCAAGGATAAGAACAAACTCACCCTTCATTTTTGATTTGCTCAGTTCATTAAATAACTCACTGACTGTGCCATAAATAACCTGTTCAAATTTCTTCGTCAGTTCTCTGCATACAACAAGTTTTCTATCAGGAACAACCCTGTTGAGGACTTCCAATGTATCAATAAATCTATGGACAGATTCAAAAAAAATACATGGGCTTTCTGTCTTTGAAATTTCCTCAAAAAATTCTAATTTCTCTTTTTTTTTCCTGGGTATAAACCCATAAAAAGAAAATCTGTCAAGTGGTAATCCGCAAACTGATAGAGCAGCCGTAAGTGCAGATGGACCCGGTATAGGAACAACTGTAATTTTGTTCTCATGACACATTCTAACAATATAGTGGGCAGGATCTGAAATTCCTGGGGTTCCCCTGTCACAGACAAGCGCAATCTTCTTACCCTCTTTGAGAAGTTTCAATATCTGTTGAGATTTAATTTTTTCACAACCTCTGTAATAACTTATCATAGGTTTATGAATCTGAAAATGAGTGAAAAGTTTTCTTGTTTCCCTTGTATCTTCGGAGACTACAAAATCAACATCCCTTAAAACATTTAGAGCCCTGAAAGTTATATCTTCAAGATTGCCTATTGGAGTTGCAACTATAAATAGCATACTAACCCTTTTATATTTTAAGGATAGTTTTTGACAACTTTTCACATTTATAGTACCTTAAATGCAGGATTTTATCAACCTCAGGGGAAATGATTTATGAAGATTGAAAAAGTTCTCAAAGAAGTTGTGAAAAAAACAGAAAGCAAAATATTGCTCATTGTGATGGATGGACTTGGTGGTCTACCGAACCCGCAAACAGGAAAAACTGAACTGGAATCAGCTTCCAAACCAAATCTTGATGCATATGCCCGCTCAGGTGCATGCGGACTTTCAATTCCCGTGCTTCCCGGCATAACTCCAGGCAGTGGACCTGCTCATCTTTCTCTTTTTGGATATGATCCTGTTGAACATCAGATTGGAAGAGGAGTTCTTGAAGCATGTGGAATTGGAATGGAAATGACTGAACAGGACATTGCCATAAGGGGTAATTTTGCAACTATAGACAAAAATCACACGGTTATTGACAGAAGAGCAGGTAGGATACCAACAGAGGAAAATAAAAAGATAGTTAGTGTACTCAAAGATAAGATTAAAAACATCAAAGGCGTAGAAGTCATCATCCAGACAGTAAAAGAACATCGGCTTGCTATTATTTTAAGAGGCAAAAATCTCTCCCCATATTTAAGTGAGAATGACCCACAAAAAGAAGGGCTTCCACTTGGTAAAATTGAACCATTGAAAGAAGAAGCCCGTTTTACTGCCGATGTTTTGAACGAATTTCTCAGACAGGTTGAAGGTATTCTGTCAATTATGGACACAAAGGCAAAAACAATTCTTTTAAGGGGTTTTTCAGGTCTTCCTGAGATTGAACCCTTTCAAAAAAAGTATTTTTTAAATCCTGTCTGCATAGCAAGTTATCCCATGTATAAGGGACTGGCAAAACTTGTTGGAATGGATGTCGTGAATGGACTTGAAACATTAGATGATGAAATTAAAGCATTGAGTGATGTTTATAATAAATACGATTTCTTTTACCTTCATTACAAAAAAACAGATAGCGCCGGTGAAGATGGGGATTTTAACAGAAAAATTGCAGCGATTGAAGAATTTGATGAAAAAATTTCAAGAATAAAGCATCTAAATTTTGAAGTTATATGTATCACAGGAGACCACTCAACACCATGTTTACTTAAAAGTCATTCATGGCATCCTGTGCCTGTTGTGATAGTATCAAAAAATTTAATCCCTGACGATGTTGAAACCTTAACAGAAAGGGCATGTACAAGAGGAATTCTTGGAACAATGAAAGCAACAGATATAATGTACTTGCTTCTGGCAAGTTCATTAAAATTTGAAAAGTTTGGAGCATAAAAGGGAGGATTATGGAAAAGAATTTACAGAAGGCAATGAATGAGCAGATAAGAAATGAGCTTTATTCAGCATATCTTTATCTGAGTATGTCTGTATTTTTTGAAGAAAAAAATCTTCCAGGTATGGCAAAGTGGATGAGAATTCAGGCAAAAGAGGAAGTTGGGCATGCAATGAGGTTTTTTGATTTCATGGTTGATGTCGGAGCAAAGATTGAACTGCTTGAAATAGATAAACCGCCTGCTGATTTTACATCTGCCACTGATATTTTTGAAAAAACTCTTGAGCATGAGAAAAAGGTAACAGCAATGATAAATAAACTTGTTGATCTTGCCCAGAAAGCAAATGATAATCCGGCAATGGTTATGCTACAGTGGTTTGTCAATGAACAGGTTGAAGAGGAAAAAAACGCAACCCTGATTCTGGAAACCCTGAAAATGGTAAAAGAACAACCATCTGCCACTGTCATGCTTGACAGAGAATTAGGCAAAAGGGAAGAATAAGAGTTTATAAAAACAAGGAGAGAACATGGAAAGAAAAGGGATTAAGATTATTAAAGGAGACATTAAAGAAATTGTCAAGCAACTGAACAAAGCCCTTTCTGATGAATGGCTCGCATACTACCAGTACTGGCTTGGCGAAAAGGTAGTTAAAGGTAAATTCAGGGACCAGGCAGCAAAAGAATTGGGAGAACAAGCAGGAGATGAACTTAAACATGCAGAAATGCTTGCTGATAGAATCATTCAGCTTGGTGGAACACCTGTTCTTAAGCCAGAAGAGTGGTATAAGAT
>JAOAAW010000082.1 GCA_026418655.1 bacterium
AGGTAGAGCATTACCCCACCCATGGTTGCAATGCCTTTGCCACCCTTGAATTTCAAAAAAACAGGATAACAGTGTCCTATCACAGCAGAAATTCCGATAATTGTTAGCAAAATTTCATTTGTTATTCCATATGCACAGGCAATTGCCATGCTTCCTGCACCCTTCAATGTATCACCGATCCAGACAAGTATTCCCCATTTCCTACCAACCTGTCTTGCTACATTTGCAGCCCCTGGATTTTTTGTTCCAATCTGACGTATGTCCTGTCCGGTAAGAAAAAAGGTAAAAAGATAGGCAAAAGAGATGCTGCCGATGAGATAAGCAAGCGCAATGAAAGCAATTTCTTTCATCAAAAAAATTATACCCCAACACCACCAGGATGACAATATTACCCGCATAAAAGAGAATCCTTCTATCCGGGCCGTTTAACTATCGACAGGGCTTTCAAGAATTTCTCTGTGGTATTGCTGAAGTGATTTCACTTCGTAGCGGCTACTGGACTTCATCATTGCCTCTATTCCTTTTGCCGCTGCATGCGCTGCAGCAATTGTTGTCATATAGGGAATTTTATACTTTATGGCATTTTTTCTTATGTATGAATCATCATACTGACTCTGTTTGCCTGCAGGAGTGTTGATAATAACCTGTATCTGACCGTTCTTTATAAGATCCACAATATTGGGTCTTTGTTCATGAATCTTCCAGGCAATTTCATAAGGAATATCCGCTTTTTTTAGGACTTCGCCTGTGCCCTTTGTGGCATATATCTTAAATCCCATTTCATAAAATTTTTTTGCAACGCTTGATACAAATTGTTTTTCCCTGTCCGAAACAGTAATTAAAACTGCTCCTTTTAATGGAAGTCGTTGATTGGCTGCTTCTTCTGCCTTGTAAAAAGCAGTGCCAAAGGTATCTGCCATACCAAGAACTTCTCCTGTTGAACGCATCTCAGGACCTAAGACAGGATCCACTTCAGGAAACATATTGAATGGAAATACTGCCTCTTTGACTCCGAAATGGGAAAATCTTCTCCGCGCAAGATTCATTTCCTTTAATTTTTTCCCTATAGCAATCTTTGTTGCTATCTTTGCCATCGGGATATTGCATACTTTTGAAACAAGGGGAACAGTCCTTGATGCCCTCGGATTTGCTTCCAGCACATACACTGTGTCATTGCAAATCGCATACTGAACATTGATCAAGCCCACAACATTTAATTCTCTGGCAATTCGCTCTGTATAATGATAAATTGTTTCTAAGTGCTTATGCGGAATACCGATTGGCGGAATCACGCAAGCAGAATCGCCGGAATGAATACCTGCCTGCTCAATGTGTTCCATTACAACAGGCACAAATGTGTCTATTCCATCAGAAAGGGCATCTGCTTCTGCTTCCACAGCGTTTTCAAGAAACTTGTCAATGAGAATTGGTCTTTCAGGGGTTATGCCAACTGCTGCCTTCACATATTCCTTTAACATTTCCTCGTCATAAACAATTTCCATTCCTCTACCGCCAAGAACATAGGAAGGCCTGACCATTAATGGATATCCAATCTTTTCAGCAATTTTGATTGCCTCTTTCTCTGTTGAAGCCATTCCTGAAGCAGGCATTGGAATATTGAGTTTTTCCATCATCTTTCTGAATCTATCCCTGTCTTCAGCAAGATCTATTGTATCAACGCTTGTACCAAGTATTTTCACGCCAGACTGTTCAAGCTGCCGTGCTATGTTCAATGGTGTCTGTCCACCAAACTGAACAATTACTCCTTCTGGTTTTTCTTTTTGAAGTTTTTACTCTGTCTGGACCATTATAGGTTGAATAGAAATATGCTGCGTTTTCAACCCCGCAAACAGGCACAGCATCCCACGCCTGAACAATATTGATAGACATCCTTTTTTTTCGTATATCTTCTTCTGGAATATTAAGCAGCATTGAGAGATACTTATCAGAAAATCCATCTCTTTTCGCCTTTTCAAGGAGATTGTCAGGCAGTCCTTTTCCTCTGTATTTAAGAATTTCTTCTTCAAGTTCCACAAGCTCCTTCATCTGCTGGATGAACCATGGCTTGATATATGTCTTTCTGTAAAGGTCTTCAACTGATGCACCCTTTCTTAATGCCTCGTACATAATAAACTGCCTTTCGCTTGAAGCAATGGAGAGTTTATCCATAAGTTCATTCAAAGACATTTTATTGAAATCTTTTGCAAAACCAAGACCATATCTGCCTGTTTCAAGAGATCTTATGGCTTTTTGCAGAGCTTCTTTATAATTTTTGCCTATACTCATAACCTCGCCGACAGCCCGCATCTGTGTCCCAAGTTCATCTTTTATCCCCTTGAATTTTTCAAATGCCCACCTTGCAAATTTCACAACGACATAATCACCAGAAGGCTTATATTTTTCAAGGGTGCCTTCTTTCCAGTAAGGGATTTCATCGAGGGTAAGGCCTGCGGCAAGTTTGGCTGATATCAATGCTATCGGAAAACCTGTGGCTTTTGAAGCAAGAGCAGAAGACCGGGATGTTCTCGGGTTAATTTCTATTACAACAATCCTTCCTGTTTTCGGATCATGGGCAAACTGGATATTTGTTCCACCAATGACCTTTATTGCTTCAACTATCTTGAAAGAGTATTCCTGAAGTTTTTGCTGGAGTTTTTCGTCTATCGTCAACATTGGAGCTACGCAGAATGAGTCGCCGGTATGAACACCCATGGCATCCACATTCTCAATAAAACATACAGTAATCATCTGATTTTTTGAGTCCCTGACGACCTCAAGTTCTAGTTCTTCCCATCCAAGAACGCTTTCTTCAACAAGAATCTGACCAACAAGGCTCGCAGCCAGACCTCTTGCTGCAACGATTTTCAGTTCATCCCTGTTATAAACAAGGCCGCCACCGGTTCCTCCTAGGGTATAGGCAGGCCTTATGACCACAGGATATCCAATTCTATCTGCTATTTTTTCTGCTTCTTCTACTGAAAAAGCAGGATCGCTTTCCGGCATTTGTATACCAAGTTCATTCATTGTTTGTTTGAAGATAATCCTGTCTTCTCCCCTTTTAATGGCATCCGCCTCAACACCGATAATCTTCACCCCATATTTTTCTAAAACCCCTTCTTTATACAACACAGAGCTTAAATTCAATCCTGTCTGGCCACCAAGGTTAGGCAACAACGCATCAGGTCTCTCTTTTTCAATAATTTTTTCAATTGCATGAGGGGTTAATGGTTCAATATAAGTCGCATCTGCCATTCCAGGGTCTGTCATTATTGTTGCAGGATTTGAATTCACAAGCACTATCTCATATCCCAGCTGTCTTAATGCCTTGCATGCCTGGGTTCCAGAATAGTCAAACTCACATGCCTGGCCTATAATTATGGGTCCAGAACCAATGATAAGAACCTTGTGTATATCCTTTCTCGGTGGCATTTAATCTCCCTTCTTGTAATCGGACAAAAGAATAAATTATGACAAAAATTAAAAGATGTCTGATTTTGTTTCTTCACCTTTGAGAACAGCTGTAATCTGGGCCCACTTTCCTGCTATAAGTCTGTATATACCTGCATACTTCTTTTTCATCTCATCAACAGGAATATCCTCTGAACCTGCCTCTGTTGTCCTTCTGAAACAAAGCCCCATCATATCATTGAATGCAAACCATTTTTCTGAATCCACCACCATACAGAGTCCGGCATGGTTAAGTCCATCCCTTCCCTTCACAACTGCCAAGGTAAACCTTATATTCGCCATCACACCTCCTTTCTATTTAAACCAATTTTCAACAGTATTTCAGCCAAAGCCTCCACTCCAAAACCAAGACATTTTTCATCAATTGTAAATCTGCTGCTGTGATGAAAAAATTCTGTCTTTCCGCAACCGATATAGATATAACAGCAAGGTATAATCTGGCTATAAAAGGAAAAATCCTCACTTCCCATGGATGGTTTTTCATCTTTTTTGACTGCCTTTTTTCCAAAAGCATCTGAAATAATAGCTGAAATTCTTTCTGAAAGATGTGGGTTGTTGTATGTTACGGGGACAAAACCTTCATAGTCAAGATAGGTCTTTACCCCAAAACCGTCTTCAATGGCTTTCAGAAGGTTTCTGACCCATTTTTGAGCATGGATGTTCTGCTTTTTATCAAATGTTCTCACAGTACCAAGCATTTCAACCTGTTCAGGAATTATATTAAAAGCGTCTCCGCCCGAAATCTTTCCGATAGATACAACCAATGGTTCCCTCGGATCATTTTTCCTGCTCACTATCGTTTGAAGTTCTGTTATAAAATAAGAAGAGGCAACTATCGGGTCAATTGCTGTATGCGGGCTTGAACCATGTCCACCCTTGCCTTTGATGACTATTCTAAATCTGTCAGCTGATGCCATCACTGGCCCTTTTATAACAGAAAATTTTCCAACATCAAGTCCTGCCCATACATGAAACCCTATAAGGCATTTCATATCTTTCAATGCACCTTCTTTTATCATTCTCGGTGCACCACAGGGAACAGATTCTTCTGCTGGTTGAAAAATAATTCTGAGTGTAAAAGGAATGTTTTTTAATTTTGAAAAAATACCTGCAACTCCAAGTGCAATGGCAATGTGTGCATCATGGCCGCATGCATGCATAACACCTGGATTTTGTGAGGCAAAATCAAGTCCTGTTTCTTCCTGTACAGGAAGGGCGTCTATATCTGCACGAAGACCTATTACTGCTCTGTTGACTCCCTTTATTTCAGCAATTATTCCTGTACCAGCGGCTTTTCTGAATCCTACACCAAAGTTTTTCAAAATTTCCTGAATTTTTTCTGATGTTTTAAATTCCTGATTGGATAGTTCCGGGAATTTATGAAAATGTCTTCTCCAAAGGATCACATCATCTTTTATACTTTCAGCAAGTTGCTTAAATTCGCAGTTGCTCATGTTTTCCTAACTGATTTCATTGATACCACCCATGTAAGGTCTCAGTACTTCTGGAACGATAATTGTACCCCTATCGGTTTGATAGTTTTCCAGTATAGCAATTATTGTTCTCGGAAGCGCTACCCCAGAACCATTGAGGGTGTGCACAAAATCTGTTTTCCCTGATTTTGTACGGTATCTGATATCCGCTCTTCTTGCCTGGAATGCCTCAAAATTTGAGCAGGAAGATACCTCAAGCCATTTTCCAACCCCAGGAGCCCATACTTCAATATCGTAGCACTTGCTTGCTGCAAAACTCATGTCTCCTGTGGAGAGAAGAACAACCCTGTATGAAAGACCGAGAAGCTGAAGCACCTTTTCTGCTTCATTTAAGAGAAATTCAAGCTCTTCATAGGAATTTTCTGGTTTTGAAAAAATCACAAGTTCAACCTTGTCAAACTGATGAAGCCTGATAAGGCCACGTGTTTCCCTTCCATATGCTCCGGCTTCTCTCCTAAAACAGGGTGTATAGGCGCAATATCTTAAAGGAAGTTGTTCCTCAGGCAATGTTTCTTCACGGTGATAGTTGGTAACTGGAACTTCAGCAGTGGGTATGAGGAATAGATCTTCATCCTTTAATCTGTACATATCCTGTTCAAGTCGCGGCAGTTGACCTGTTCCAAACATACTTTTTCTGTTAACAAGGGCAGGTGGCCATATTTCAGAAAAACCATTTTTTGTGTGCAGATCCAGCATGAAATTTATCAAAGCCCTCACAAGAAGCGCTCCATTTCCAGCAAAAATCGGGAAAAAGCTACCCGTCATCCTTGCGCCTCTTTCCAGCTGAAGTATACCAAGCCTTGCGCCTATTTCATAGTGAGGAATAACTTCAAAAGACGGCTTTTTTATTTCTCCCCATGTTCTGACAACATTATCCTGAGAAGATACACCCACTGGAACATCTTTATGTGGAATATTTGGAATGCTTGCAAGAAACCCTTCTATTTTTTCTTCTAACTCTCTGAGAAGGTTTTCTTTTTCTTTTATTTCATCGGACAGTTGTTTTGCCTGTGCAAGAAGATGCTCCCCTGATTCACCTTTTTTCTTCAACTCGGCAAGTTGTTGGCTTAATGTTTTGTGAAGTCTTCTTTCTTCCTCCAGGCACTGCAAAACTTTTCTTCTCTCATTCTCGCATTGCTTGAAAAACTCCCAATCAACATCTATATTCTTGTTTTTCGCCGCCTGTTTTAAAATTTCTATATTTTCCCTTACAAATTTAATGGGATACACTTTTACCTTCCTGTAAGTTTATTCTGTATTCCCCCTTCTTCATCATTCCAAGCTGTTCTCTCGCAATTTTTTCTACTAAATAAGGTGTGTGAGCCTGGTCTAAAAGCTTTTCAAGCTTGGCATTTTCGTTTTTCAACTTTTCTATCTCCTGTCCATAAAGAATCAGTTTATTTTTTTGGATATAATACAGACGCAAAGCATACAAAATCGAAATCAGTCCAGCAACAATTATTATAATTCTTACCGGGGAGAAAAAACGATTTCTCTTTGTTACCATGTCGCCTAAACCTTTAATCAGTATAAAAAAACAGCTGTTTTATGTCAAATCCCTGGATTTACAGAAAAGGCATGCCTCTTTTCAATACACACCGTTTCACGCCTGACAAAACTATAAACATAACCTGAAGGATCAATATAAACAATCTTGTATCCATATTTCTTCAGTGCCCTCAATGCATTCCTTGTCATGGCTATGCCTATCTCTGGAAATCTGTGATGGAATTCGACTATTAGTTGAACCGGCTTTATTTCGGACTCAATCATATCTTTGATGACTGCATATTCCTGACCTTCTATATCCAATTTTAATAGGTCCAGTCGGGTATGTCCCAGTTCTTTCATAATGCTGGAAAGCCTCATCACAGGAGCCTCAAAAGGTACGAATGAATCTTTCCTTCCTCTGCCATGGATCGAAAAAGAAACGGTCTCATCCTGTGATTGATAGAGAAGAATCTCTCCATCATGGTCAGATATACCATATGGGAAAAACCTGAATTCAAATGGAAGATTGTATTTTTCCTTCCAGGCAATGCTTGAGGGAGATGGATCAAACCCATATACAGTCAATCCAAAATACCTTATGATATCCAGGTCAAAACTGATATCATCACCTATTCCTGCTGAATATACGATACTCCTTGACGTAAGGAGGTGAGGGCATATTACATACCTATCCTTTCCAAAAACCATGGTTTGCACTCTCACCTGCCTCCAGTTCCAGACATCATTTCCAGCCAGCTGTCTCAAGAACCTGTTTGCTCTGTTCCATGCATCTTTTAATCTCATTACTCAGCCTTTTTTCTGTTCCAAATATCGGGCAAACCACTGGCCTGTGAGGAAAAGCACCCTCTGCTTCACTTCCAGGTTCTGCCTTCTGCAGGGTATCATATCCTCCACGACAAACCCACAACTCATAAGCACTCTTTCCATAAAGTAACAACAGGAAACTGCCCCGCCTCCACCGCCCCCTGCAACGCAGATACCTATCACTGGTTTTTCAGCTATACCAATTTTTGCCTGCTCATTTCTTGAAATTCTGCGCAATCTATCAAGAAAACATTTCATGCTCTCACTCATATCACCGAAATATACGGGAGTTGCAAAAACCACACCATCTACCTGTTTTATCTTTTCCACGATAGAAGTAAAATCGTCCTCTATAACGCATCTGCCCTCTTTCCTGCATAATCCCCAACCAGAAATATCACATTGCCTGCATCCTTCTATTTTTTTCTCTACAAGGATAATCTTTTCGGCAACGCCTTTTTCCTCAAAACCCCTGCAGAATGCATCTGCTGCCAGAACTGTTTTTCCTTCAGGATTTCTACTTCCAATAATTACCAGTATATTCATCTATTCTCCGTTTAGTTGAGAAGGTGATAATTCATTCACAAGTGGTCTGTCATCAAGATAACGAACAACATTTTCAACAAAAATTGTCCATATTCTTTCAAGAAAATGCGGAGAAAGACTACTGCCTGAGATGTGGGGTGTCATAATGACATTCGGAAATTTCCATAAAGGATGATCCGATGGCATTGGATAATAATAATGAGCATCAATCGCTGCACCACCCAGATGTCCTTCTTTAAGAACCTTTATAAGTGCCTCTTCTTTTACCAGTGCGCCTCTTGCAGGATTAAGAAGAAAACTGCCTTTTTTTAGTGTTTTGAGTTCTTCTTCGCCAATAAGACCCTCTGTTTTTTTTGTAAGAGGCATTGAAAGAATGAGAAAATCAATCCCGTTAAGAAATTCCTTTTTTTGCTGCAGAGAAAATACCTTTTCAGGTATCTTTCCTTCAGGATCTCCGGTACCTTCCACACAGAAGATGTTCTCCCTTTTCTTGATTTTACCATCTGGGACAAGCACATATATTTTCATCCCCAGGTATGAAGCAATTCTTGCTGTTTCCCTGGCTATACCACCATAGCCCCAGAATCCAGCAATTTTTCCCCTTATTTCATTTTGAAACTCTGCTGTTCGTTCCCAGATACCCTTTTCCTGGTTGCGTATCATCTGTCTGAGGTTTCTTACAAGATTTATCATCATTGCAATATTCCATTCCGCAATTTGTGTATCAAAGACTCCCCTTGCATTGCATGCTCTGATTCCCCTTTCAACAAGACCCAGACCAAAAAGTTGAGAATAACCAGAGGAAGAAATCTGTATGAGTTTAAGATTTTTCATGTCAGAAAAATTGGCGGGAACAAAAGTACAGAACAGAATTTCAACGTCTTCTATCCGACTGCGCGGATATGTTCTCTGCTGCTCAGACCAGCTTTCAACAATATCCACACAGATCCCTTTTATCTGTCTCAATCTGTCCAAAAATTTTGGCTCTACAGCCATATCAACAAAAATTTTTTTCATATCAATCTTTTAAAATCTTCCCGGGAACACTATTAAACTCACCGCTTCCAGGAACAAACTTAAATTTATTTTTGACATCATCCGTAAGTTTTATACCAAGCCCTGGCTTGGTTGGGGGATAAACATAACCGTCTTTCATAAAAAAGTCATCATCTATTATTTCAGAATGAAGAGGACCGAAAGCTGGCGCAATTTCAAGTATTAAAGTATTTTCACTGGCAAAACCACAATGAATATTCTGCATGAATGCTCCACCTGCTCCCCAGGAATGGGTTGCGATTTTTCTATTTTTTTCTTTTAAGAGAGATGATATTTTCATAAATTGGCTGAGCCCGCCAGTAAACGCAGCGTCGGGCTGTCCTATATCAAAACAATCATTGTTCACAAAAGTGTACCATTCGGTAAAAGAACTCAGACATTCGCCTCCAGCGATTGGTACTTCTGTCATCCTGCAAAGGCTGGTGTATCCAGAAATATCAGTGTAGTGGAGGGGTTCTTCAAAGAAAAGGATATTATAATTCTTTATAGCTTCAACAACTGCGTACGCTGTCTGCAGATGCCAAACGCAGGAGTCATTATTACCCATGTGGCCATCTATCATAATAATAAGATTTTCTCCAAATCTTTTCCTCAGGAATTCAAGTTTCCTTACCTCAAAATCAGCAGCTTCTGAAGGATCCTGCGGTATGAAAAGTCCTTTTTCTTTTGTGAAACTACCTGCTGCAATCTTTACGGCAGTAAAACCCAGGGAAAGATAAAATTCTATTTTTCTTTCCAGGTTTTCAAGTGGGTAATTGCTCGGTCCACCAGTAGCATAGCACAAAATACGGTTATGTTTTGCTCCTCCAAGTAATTGATAAACAGGTACTGTTTCTTTCTTCCCTTTTATATCCCAGAGAGCAGCTTCTATGCCTGAAAGAACAGCAGAACCAAGGCCTACCCTGCACCAGAAATTTCCGCAATGGTACATTCTCTGCCAGAGTAATTCTATTTCTTCTGGATCCTGCCCTATAAGAATCGGTTTAAAGAAATTGACAATCTCCGGAACAACCTCAGGGAAAAAATACCCTGCATATGTTTCTCCGATACCTGTGATTCCAGAATCCGTATATACCTCAATAAAAGCAGCGCTTCTTCTCTTACGAGACTCACTCAGGAAGGGATCATTTGTACAGGGCCCTGTGAGAAGGACAGTTTTTACTTCTGTTATTTTCATGTTTTTCCCAGTTCCGGCGTGCTTGGTTTAAACTTATTATAACATTATACCCGATTACCTGCCAGCACTCTTGACTTTTTAATAGAATCATGAGAAACTGATTAGGTTGAAGTTTTTCTGTTTTCAAATCCATCTTGAGCCGGGGTAGCTCAGTGGTAGAGCGCAGCCCTGAAAAGGCTGGCGTGGGCAGTTCGATTCTGCCCCCCGGCACGTGAGGTGTATTTCTATGGAATACTATCATCTTTTCCTGAAAAGATTGACAATTCTGAACCCTGGAACGCGTCTGTTTATTCACAGAATTCTCAACAGAAATAAAGTTGCTTTTTTGACCGAGATTGTTGAAATATTAAAAAAAGTCAACAACTTGGAATCAGAGATTCAGCGCCTTTCAATGGATCAGTTGAGGGCAAAAACCGATGAATTCAGGGATAAAATAAAAAGAGGTGCCTCTCTGGACGATATACTTCCAGAGGCGTTTGCAGTTGTCAGAGAAACAGCAAAACGGGTATTAAATATGAGACACTTTGATTGTCAGATAGCAGGAGGAGTTGTTCTCCATAGAGGACATATCGCTGAGATGGCCACAGGGGAAGGAAAAACCCTCGTTGCCACATTGCCACTGTATCTGAATGCCCTCACTGGAAAAGGTTGTCATCTGGTTACAGTTAATGATTATCTTGCCAAAAGAGATAGATTCTGGATGGGTCCTGTTTTTGAAGCACTCGGTCTTACTGTCGGCCTCATACAGCATGACATGCAGCCGGCAGAAAGAAGAAAGGCATATTACTCTGATATAACCTATGGCACAAACAATGAATTTGGTTTTGATTATCTTAGAGATAATATGGCGTGGCGCCCAGAAGACCAGGTACAGAGACCCCTGCACTATGCAATAGCTGTCTCTTATACACATCT
>JAOAAW010000103.1 GCA_026418655.1 bacterium
AGATGTGTATAAGAGACAGGGCATTAACTCCCCTGTATGCCGCATAAATAAGGTTACCTGGTTGAAGCATCTGGACATCACCGGATGACCCTATTTTTTTGAAAGAAGCTTTACCATCACCTGTAAGGATAATGGAATAGTAAATTTTCCCTGAAATATCCGGAGATAATTGTATTTCAAGCTTATCCCTGTCTGAAATTTTTTCAGGTTCATTGTCCCTGCAATAAAAACCAAGATAGATTGAATTTGAATCATATGCTAAAAGTCCAACGGTTTGATAAACTGGCTTACCCTGTTTTGCAAGAGAAAAATTTCCGGCAACTCCTGCATTTTTCCAGCATTCTTCTATAATCCTGCCATCTATCTTTGGTGGCTGGGAAATTTTTTTTACAGAGAGAAGTACTGCTTCTTTTCTTGAAACAGAAGTGGTTCTGGGTTCAGAAACAGTACGTGGTTCAGAAACCTGCGGTTGTGTTTTTTCCTGTGTCTGTGATGGCTGTGGTCCACTGATATCAAGATTAAAACTCTTGAACTGTCTTCCGCCGCCCACCAACCTGAATGTTACAGGATAGTTTCCAGATGGTATATTTTGTCTGGGAATCATTGTTACTTCAAAATACACCCTCTGGTCTTTGGGAACCATCATTTTCTGAGGAAAAATCTGGAAATCAAAAGCAGGACTTTCTCCAATCAAACTTATCTCTGCAATTGGCCTATCCATGTTGTTCTGAAGAAAAACCTTGAAAGTTGTCCTGTCCTTTACCACAATGTTATAAGTTTCTGGCTTGACAATAAGTTTATCTGCCTGACGAAAAACATTGTCGCACAGATGTGCATCAAGGCTGGAGAAAAGAGTAAAAACAGAAATAAAAACAAACTTCAAAAATTTATTCATAGCAAAATTTTACACCAATAAACCCTGGCTGTCCAGTTCAAAAATTTTCACTGTGCCAAAAGTTTTTTGAAATTAATCAGACACTTTTCCACACATTCAAGCGGCTGGTATGCGTAGCTTTCCTGTTCAATGATATACCACTGGGTATTGCCGATTGTAGAACAGAGTTCAATAACCTGTTTCCAGGGAATATCACCCTCCCCAATAATTGCCTTATCGTTTTTCGCAGAATATTCTTTAATGTGTATTGTATCAGACCTTCCAGGAAATTTTTTCAGATATTCCACAACATTTCCACCACTTCTCATTGCATTACCTGTATCAAATTGCATAATTACATCCTTTGACGCTTTATGAAAAAAAACGTCCATTGGAATTTTATCTTCCACTGGTTCAAACTCAATCCAGTGGTTATGGTATCCAGTTTTCATTCCATAGGGTTTCAATCTTTCAGCAATTGAGTTGAAAATCTCTGCTGTACGTTGCCATGCACTAATTGAGTTTCTGTATTCTTCTTTCAGCCCTGGCACAATCAGATACTTGTTTCCCAGGACTGCGTTGAATTCAACGGTTTTATGCAGTTCGTCACCAAGCAATGCTTCAAGTGGGATATGAGTTCCGCAACAAACCAAATTTAAATCTTCCAGCATTTTTCTGAGTTCCTTTGCCTCCCTGCCATGGTAACCCGCAAATTCAACTCCTTCATAACCCATCTTTGATACCTTTGTCAGTGTTCCAGTAAGGTCTTTTGCACAGTCCTGCCTGACTGAATAAAGTTGCAGTCCTATATTAGCCATCAAAACTCCCCTGTAAGAAGAAATCAAACTTTTCTATTTTCTCAAAAGTATAATATCTGTCAAACCAGTAAAGGGCATAGAAAACGACACTGTTCCTTTTTCTTCCACAAATTGTATTTTTCCGTTTTCAATTGATTCAACACTCTTAATTCCAGATGTTTTTACTTTGATATCTACCTTATCCAGAGGTTTCTTTTCAAGATTCACCATGACAATGGCTATTCCTTTTTCTGATGCAAGTAAGTTTGCCTCAAATGTTCCCCGGGAAATCTCAACATGTTTTTCAACTTTAGCAAGTATGCAGGGTAAGGCAACCAGTTTTCTTGCTTTTTCAGAAAAATCCACAACATAGCCCTCTGGGTTTGCCTGCTGGACATGTTTGAAAAAGTTATGCCCGGGCATAAATGTGTAATAGAGAACATTTCCTTTTTTTACCCTGTTTGACAATATTGCTGGATTTCCATCAGAAAACTTTCCAATAATCTGACCTTTGATACTTCCTGTTATTTTTGCCTTCCTGAATGTTATGTAAATATCGTCCTCTAAATCCATCCCACTGCCAGGGTTTAGTGATAATCTTGCCTTTTCAACTTCTGCTATCTGTGAAGTTTCTGGATCAACCCCGACCATAGAATTAATTATTTCTGTCTTGCCATTATATTCATCTCTTTCACCTGCCATCGGAAATAAAACAAGTGTTCCACCATTTTCAACAAATGTTTTCAGTTTGTTCTGGGCTAGAACTGGTAAATGGCTGTCCATCAGATAAATTACCCTGTATTTTGACAGATCCCTTTCAACTACCAAATTTTCGTCAATCACATCGGCCGGGAACATTTCCTGGGCAAGCGCAATATGAAGGTATTGTTTCTCATGGCCTTTTGCTCCATCAGCATCCCATATTTCACTTGTTGTGCTGTAGATAATTGCCACCTGCCTATCCACTGGTTTTCCTGGATAAACAAGGTCCTCTGCCTTTCCAATGTCTCTTATCACTTTGGAAACACCTTTATATTGTGAAATGCTATCAGACCAGTAATTTTCAGTTGCAGAATAAGTTGGTCCATAGTAAAAATAGTCAATCATCTTAACACCATGTCCAATCACAATAAAGCCTTTCATTCTTATACCATCTTCTCCATCCATTGTGTTGTAAAATCCCAGTGGCTGGTTGTGTTTGCTCGCAGCGCTTCTTAAAATATCGCACAAAAATCCCAATCTCTGATATAACCCATTTCCCCATGAACGTATACCGCCGTACATCCAATCCTCTGTCCACATCAGTGTTGTCGCGCGTTTCAAACCCATTTCAAACCAGTCAGGACTGCCTGGAAGCATAACTCCGCCAATTATTAAAGGATGGTCTGTATAATTGACAAAAGTTAAAACTCCTGGGTTATATTCCTTTTCAAGAGCATCTGTCATTGCCTTAAAATAGTCTACCGTGAGTTGTTGGGTATATCTATGTGTCCAGTAATATGTTTTTCTTGCTGCCTGTCCATATTTTGGTCCCCAGTTGAATTCTATCTTTTCAATTTCCTTTACATCAGTCAATGGCTTTATGTCTGACCAGTCTTTTGCATTGAAATCCTTTGGTTTAAATCCTTTACTTTCAAGAAACCTGTGGAAATTTTCAACCGGCAGTTTATCCAGTTGATAGAGACCATAATTACCCGGTTCATCTGCAAGTACCACTGCCTGTATTTTTGAAAATGCTTCGGATAATGTTTTTTCATTGGTTGCCTGATTGACATTTCCGGGATTGTAGGTAATAAATCTATCAAAACCAATTTCTTTGTAAATTTCATATTGTTGCTGATTGCCGGGATATGATGTTCCATTGATACCAAGTATCTTCAATGTCTTCAACTCATTCTTCCATATTTCAACATCTTTGTATAAACTGCCATATCCGCTGGCACCAGTATAGAAAGAAAATTTCTTTGGTAGATTTTCCTGGGAGAGATTAAGGGATTGTGCCATTTTTAAGTGTTTTTCAGACTCCTGCCTGACTGTCAATATGCCATCAGGATTATCATAGTAGTCTGGTGGTAAACTTACTGAAACAATACTTCCTTTTTCCTGAGTTCTTATTGTTTTAAAAATCCCTGTTTCATCATCTTTTGTTGAAATCTGTATCTCTACATCAACATTCTCAAGTGGTTCTGGTTTTCTGAAATCAAATACAATTGTTCCCCAATCACCGGAAATTTCAGCCCACTGAGAATACTGGTTTTGTTTTATGCGTAATCTTGCGTAATTCTCTCCTCCCCTGGGAATTGTAGGATAGTGGATGGTCCATGGAGACCGGTGTATTACTGTGCTCAA
>JAOAAW010000125.1 GCA_026418655.1 bacterium
CAATATATCAAACAGGTAGATGGGGATTTGGAGCAAGATATGATTCGCTTGAGTTATTCAATGACAAATACAAGATTGACGGTCTGAAGATAGACTTTAAAAACAAACCCTGGAGGGCATCAGCAATGATTGAGTTCAATCCATCTGAATATTCAAAATTAAGGTTGCAATACAATTATGATAAAAGCAATAGGACAAAAAATGTAAATAACGAGGTTTATCTGCAATTTATAGGTGGAGTTGGTGCTCATGCCGCACACACATTTTGAAAGGAGCCGTTCATGAAAAAATACATAATGAAAATTTTTTTCTGGATTTCTTTTTTAATGATGTTTAATACCAATCTTTTTGCTCAGGTAAAGGTCGTTGCAACGCTTCCATGGATAGGAGATATTGCAAAACAGATAGGAAAAGAAAATGTGTTGGTGACAACGCTTGTAAAAACAAGTCAGGACCCTCATTATGTTGAAGCTAAACCCAGTTTGATAGTTGCAGCAAGAAAGGCAGACATCATTATGTATAACGGGCTGGATCTTGAAATCGGGTATCTTCCTGTTATCATTGAATCATCAAAAAATCCTGATATTCAGCCAGGAAAGATTGGAAACTTTGATTGCTCAAAATTCATCACGCCAATTGAAAAACCATCCTCTGTTGACAGAAGCATGGGAGATATCCATCCTCTTGGCAATCCACACTATCATTTCTCTCCCAACAATGTGTTAAATGTAGCCCGTGGTATGGCTGAAGTGTTTGCCAAAATAGACCCAGTAAACGAAAGCCATTACAGGAAAAATTACAAGGATTTTTATAGAAAATGGCAGGAAAAAGTGGCAGAGTGGAAAACAAAAAACCTTGCAGGAAAAAAATTTGTTGCATATCACTGGCTTTTCTCATACCTTGCCAGTGAATTTGACTTCCAGATTATCTGTTGTATTGAAACAAAACCAGGCATTCCACCTTCTTCCGGAGAAATAAAAAAAGTCATTGACACAATCAATATGACAAAACCCAATGCTATGCTTGTAAATGTTTATACTCCCAAAAAACCTATTGAGTTTATCGTGGAGAAAACAGGAATTAGAACAGTACTTGTTCCACACGATGTGGGTTCTTTACCTGGTACAGAGGACTGGTTCTCTTTCATGGATAGGGTTATCTTGCTTCTTTCGGAGGTATGAAATGGAAAACATTAACATTCTTTTTATACCATTTATCGGTTGCATCCTTTTAATCCTGCTTCATACATATTTTGGAGTCCACGTACTTGAAAGAGGCATTATCTTTGTTGATCTAACACTTGCTCAATTCATCACCGTGGGTGCTGCAGCGGCGATTTACTGTGGAAAGGAATCATCACAAGCTTTATATACTATTGCATTTGCAATTGTTGGATCACTAGTACTATCACTGTCAAAAAAGATTTCAAGGATTGTCTATATTGAGGCCTTTATAGGAGTACTTTATATCTTTTCCTTTGCAGCGAGCATCCTTCTTCTTGATAGAACTCCACATGGGTTTGAAGAATTGAAAAATATCCTCAATGGAAATATATTGTGGATTACAGGCAAAGATTTGTTTACAATGTTTATTCTGTATACAATAATTGGTATTTTCCATCTTATTTTCTGGAAAAAGTTTCTGGCACTTTCTAAAGGTACAGAGAATTCTTATCTATGGGAATTCCTTTTCTTTTTGAGTTTCGCATTGATGCTGGTCAACTCAATAAGAATCGCAGGAATTTTACAGGTATTTTCCTTCCTGATAATTCCAGCGCTGATTGGCAGGTTAACAACGCAGGAACCTTTGAAAATTATTTTAAAAGGCTGGATTGCAGGATTTTTGGTAAGTATCGCAGGAATGATAATATCATATAAGTTTGATATTTCAACATCTTCTCTCATTGTTGCCCTTTTAAGCATTGTATTCTTTGTGATGCTGGGTGTAAAACTAACAGGAAAGCGATACAGATAGGAACTATCATAATTTTTAGATATTCGGGAAGGAAAATTACATAACACTTGAAACAACACAACCTGCAACATATTTTTCATAATCTATTGTGTTGTTCTTGACTTTGTATCGGCTTCAGATATAATTTGCTTTGGAATATATTACGAAAGATTTTATGAAAACATTAAGAATAAAATGGGAAAGGCTGATCATGAATGGACAAACGTGTCCAAGATGTAAATCAACAGAAAAAGAACTGAAAAGAGCAATTTCAACTCTTAAACAATCCCTCAAGCCACTCGGAGTAAAACTGATTGTGGAAAAAGATGAACTTTCCGCGGAGGAATTTAAGAAAAATCCATTGCGGTCAAACCAGATCTGGATTAATGGAAAATTGCTGGAAGATTGGATTGATGGAAAAACCGGTCAGACCCCATGCTGTGATGTCTGTGGACCTTCTGAATGCAGAACCATTGAAGTAAATGGAGAGATTTACGAAGAAATTCCAGCAGACCTGATTATTAAAGCTGCTCTTATTGCTACCGCACAGATAATGACTGAAAAAAAATCATCCTGCTGCAAATAGAATCCTGCTGAGATAATACGTCACTGAAAATTTTTGCGAATGCAACTTCTGGTCGGGGCGAGTGGATTTGAACCACCGACCTCCTGGTCCCGAACCAGGCGCTCTAAGCCAGGCTGAGCCACGCCCCGTGTGCGCCCAGCCTGATTTGAACAGGCAACTTTCGGGTCCGCAACCCGACGTTCTATCCAGTTGAACTATGGGCGCAATATTTATATTATACAATTTTTTGCTAAAAATTAGATAGGAACAATGTCCTGAATCTTTGGATTATTAAAAGAGAAAAATCAATCAAAAAGAGTAAATATCCCTACCCTTGCTATCAATACCAACAATGGCGGGAAAATTTTCAACATTGATCTTATAAATTGCTTCAGGTCCGAGTTCAAAAAAAGCAATGCCCTCACATTTTTTTACAAATTGGGATAAATAAGCACCACATCCGCCATAGGTAACAAAGTAAATTGCGCCGCATGTTATTATTGTTTCCTTCACTTTTTCTGAACGAATACCTTTACCCATCATTCCTTTCAATCCAGCTTTGAGAAGGTCTGGTGTGTATATATCCATCCTTGAACTTGTTGTTGGACCACAGGAGCCAATAATAACCCCTGGCGGAGTCGGGGTAGGGCCCACATAATATATTATCTGACCATTTAAATCAAAGGGGATTTTTTTACCCTTTTTAAGTAATTCCACCAATCTTTTATGAGCAGCATCTCTTGCTCCATAAATAACTCCGCTGATTTCAACAAAATCCCCTGCCTTTAATTTACCGATTGTTTCCACATCAAGTGGTGTTTTTACCTTTTTCATATGCTTTCTTGATGCATCCTGTGTGCCCAGCACGAAATTGAAACAGCAACAGGGAAACCAGCAATATGAGTGGGAAATGTCTTTACCCTTGCATCAAGACATGTGAAGTTTCCACCAAAGCCCCCTGGACCAATACCTGTTTCATTTATCTTTGAAATTATCTTTTGCTCAAATTCAGCCATTTTCCAACGCTTTTTCTTACCGATATCAAGAAGTGCTTTTTTTGATAGATACATTGCTTTTTCTGCTGTTCCACCCATACCAATTCCTATGAAAACAGGTGGACAGGGATTCGGACCAGCCTTTTTTACACATTCAGCAACAAATTCAATAATTTCATTCTGTTCAACCCCAGGCAGAAACATTCTCAATTGAGTTGTGTTTTCTGAACCAAATCCTTTTATCATCAGGGAGAATTTCATTTCATCTCCCGGAATATTCTCACACCACAGAACCGCAGGAGTGTTGGTCGCAGTATTTTTTCTATCAGGTACATATACAACTGATTTCCTTAAATACATATTTTTGTAAGCAATTTTCACAGCAAAATCAACTAATTCCTGAAGAGTTTTAAATTTTCTGAACTCAATTCTTGTTTTACTTCCTATTTCAAAAAACAAAACAATCATTCCTGTATCCTGACATATCGGGATTTTCTTATTCTCAGCAATTTTGATGTTTTCAGCAATAACTTCTAGAACTTTTTTACCATAGGGATTTTTTTCTTTTTCTTTTGCATCGTAAATAAGTTTTTTAATCTGTGGTTCAAGAGAAAAACTCGCTTTCTCAATAGAAGCATAAATTTTTTCAACGATTACCTTTTCATATATTTTTCTCATCCTCATGCCATTAAGTGATATTCAATAATTTCATCAAGACATTTCTTCAAATTTTTGTAAAGACCTTCAGATATGTATTTTACCATTTGAATCTGAGCAATTGGAATTTTACTGAAAAATCTGAGTGCCTGAATATGCCTTGATGGCAATCTGAAGGATGTAATTTCTGTTTGGTGACATTTTGCACAAACCGCACCACCTAATTTCCCGCTGAAAAAATAGAGATTTTCTTTCGCCCCACAAACAAGACATTTTTCAAGGAAAGGCCCGAAACCAAGATGCAATAAGATTCTCTGGGTTATTATCAGTTCAACCACCCTGTAATCCTTCGTTTTTGAAATTACAAAACCGGTTTGAACGAGCAAATCATAAATCTCCTTACTGTTGAATCTCGCGGCTGGGATAAACCTATCCAGTTGAAAAAGTAACCTGCGCCACAATACACTCGCCTCACCTTTGAAATTGAAAATTTCAATCACCTCTGGTTTTGTCACAAGTTCAAGCCCACTTCTGGGTTTCAAATAAACAAACGCCTCAATGCAGCTACCTTGTTGATAGGCAAGTGGCGGTATTTTTTTTTCTGGATTTCTAACACCCTTCATAATTCCGTGGATCTTACCGATTGAATCTGTTAGAAGGTTTACAATTACGCTTGTTTCGCGGAAATTAATTCTTTTCAGAATTATAGCTCTTACTCTTGTCGGTGGCATTTGAAATGTTATATATACCGAATGAAAGCAAAATTCTCATTCCCTGTTCCACACTTATAGGTAAAACCTTTACCCTGTCCTTGTGTATTATCAGAACCAGACCCGTGGTGGGATTCGGGACAGTCGGAACAAAAACTGTCCAGTAATCAAATTCCTGTTGTCTGCTTACAGATTCCTTGCTTGTCACAAAACCGATGGTTGAAATTCCTTCAGCAAGGGTTATTAGAACAACTTCCTGGAAAATCTGTTTTTCCTTCCTGAAAATCTGCTGGAGTATTGAGTGAACAAATTGATAAAGACGGTTAAAAACCGGTACCGAAAGAAAAAGCTTCTCGATGTATCGTACAACTCTTTTTCCCAGAACATTGTGTGCAAAAAAACCAAGGATAAGAATGATTGCTATGAGGGAAACAAGACCAAGTCCCTTTACATAGAACTGTGGAATTGCCTTTTGGATCCATTGTCCAATTAAATTTTCAAGAAAGATAAAGATTTTCCATAAAATCCATAATGATATTGTCGCAGGTACTATAATGAGTGTCCCGGAAATAAAATAATTTTTCAGTCTCATTTTATTATTGTAAACCTTTCCACGATTTGAAACAACAAAACTGTTATTAAAATACCAAAAATGGCTCCAATAATTGTTTCTTCAAGAGTATGAATATGCTTTGTTATACGACCCTGCGCAACCCACACTGCAAGAAGCAGAACAAGAACAGAAATAAGCGGTTCTGTTTTGAAAGTAAGCATTGAAACAATAACCCAGATACTAAAAGCAATTCCACTGTGAACACTCGGCATTCCACCGGAAAGGAGTGCCTGTTTTTTTATAATGGATTTGAGCATTATATACAAAAAACTGATAAGGAACAAAACAAGAAAAGTAAAGTACCATGGAGAATTGGCCAGATTTTCAAAGGCATTCCTGAAAGAAGGTGGGAAATGTCTTGCAAATAAAAGATAACCCACAATTACAGAAGTTATCGTTGAAATAAGGACTGCTGATGCAGCAATATCTTTAATCCTGCGAATCTGGATATGATACTGTGTGAAAAACATATCAGAAAACATTTCAATTGCTGTATTGAAAATTTCAGCAACTATGACCATTGAAACAATAATCACAAGAATTAAAAATTCAAGAAAAGGAAGTCTGAAAAATATTCCACCAATAATTACAGTACATCCTATACCACAATGGATGCGCAAATTCCTTTCATGCTTGAGTACGTAAAACAAACCTCTGAAAGCATTGGTAAAACTTTCAACCACATCCTTGTTCTTTTCGTTCTGTAGTGACATGTTTTAAAATTTCATAGAAAATGTTATCCTGTCTTCTTTTCATTTTACCATAATTATTGGGACTGTTGTCGTTAAATCCGGAAATATGCAGTATTCCGTGAATTATGAGATACAATATTTCTTCTTCTGTGCGGTGACAAAACTGTTTTGCCTGCCTTCTTGCAGTTTCGACAGAAATAACAATTTCTGCAGTGGAATCAATTTTAAAAGCAAGCACATCCGTGGGATGTTTCTTGTTGAGAAACTGTTTATTAAGATTTATTATATGCCTATCACTTACCAGTACAATGTTTATTTTCTTTACTGATATTGGAATTATCTTCTCAAGCATACAGACACCACTGTCAATATAATCAAGTTGCAGATTAACCTTTTTCTGCCTATTTATCAAAAGTATCTTTTTTTCTGACCTGGCTGTGGTGGGCTTCATACGCTTTAATAATCCTTTTTACAAGCGGATGTCTCACAACATCCTTTTCGTTGAAATAAACAAATTTCACTCCCCTAACACTGTTGAGAACTTTTTCACATATCACCAGTCCTGATGTTTCTCTGGAAAGTGGAAGATCAATCTGGGTTGTATCACCGGTAACAACAGCTTTAGAATTTGCTCCAAGCCGTGTAAGAAACATTTTCATCTGTTCACCTGTGGTATTTTGAGCTTCATCAAGAATGATGAATGCATCATTAAGGGTTCTCCCGCGCATATAAGCAAGCGGTATTATCTCAATGATTTTCCTTTCACTCCATCTCTTTAATTCCTCGTATTTTAAAAGATCAAACAGTGCATCATAGATTGGCTGCAAATATGGTTTTATTTTTTCTTCAAGGTCGCCAGGAAGAAACCCCAATCTTTCACCAGCTTCCAGGGCAGGACGGGTCAAAACAACCCTGTTGAAAATCCCATTGCGTAACGATTCTATGGCAAGCGCAACAGCAAGATAGGTTTTGCCTGTACCCGCGGGGCCTATACCAACTGTTAACGGATACTTACGGATTGATCTTATGTAAGTCCTCTGATGGGCACTGCGGGGATACACCATTTCCCTTTTTGAACCTATTACTATTGCATCCCGAGGTTCAATTTTAATCTGTCTTTGTTTTTCTTCAGATATGACCCTGTTTTCATCTGCAGGCATTGCGTCAAAAATATCCTGTGGTTTGAGATATTTCATTCTATGAACCTTCTCCCTTAGATTTTCAAAAACTTTGTGAGCTCTTTCTACCCTTGCTTGTTCACCACGCATTTTCACAATGTTACCGCGCGCAAATATCTCCACACCAAGCAGGTCTTCAAGCAATCTTAAATGCTCATCATGCTTCCCGAAGATAATCTGGGCTTCCTGGTTGGTCAAGGCTATTTCTTTCAAAGTTGACATCTTATGGAATTGTCAGTTCAGTTCCAGGTATCAGAATGTTGGGATTTTTGATTTTTGATTTATTTGCATCATAAATCTTTTTCCATCGTCCGGGTTCCCCATAAAATTTTTTTGATATCATTGAAAGTGTATCACCTTTTTTCACAACATAAGATTTCCCGGAATCTGTAGATTTCACCTTTGGTTCTTCAGGAAGAATTGGCTCAAGTTGTTTTGCCTGTATTGTTGCTTTTACTCTACCAAGTTCAGCAAGAACCTGATCGCAGGCGGCAAGTGCTTTGTTTGAGGCAATTATTGCCTTTTCACTCGCTTCATTGGCTGCAGCAATTGCTTTGTTGGCAGCATCTATTGCCTTTTGAGCAGATTTATCTGCGTATTCCATTGATTCTTTGGCGGATTTACTTGCTGCTGCTATAGCCCTTTCAGCGGCCTCATTGGCTGCTGTTATGGCTTTTTCAGCAGCCTCATTGGCTGCCTTAACTGCCTGGGCTGAGCTTTCTATTGCTTTGTTGGAAGCCTCAAGTGCCTTCTCTGCTGTTGCATTTGCCTGGGTACTGGTATTGTACGATTCTTGAGCATATTTTTCCGCATTTTTACTTATTTCCATGGCTGTTTCTATCAGAGATTTCGCCTGCATTATCTGAATTTCAATCTCCTGTTTTTCTGAACGAGGAGTTTTTCTTGTACTCGGCGATGGCTTAAATACTGGCTCTACTGCTTTAATCTGCTGAGAGGTTGTTTCTGCACTTACTGGTTGCTGTACTTTTTCTTCCGGTGCAGAAATTTTCTGAATATTTTCTTTTTTCTGAATAACATTACATCCGGAAAATATAATTACAAAACAGATAAAAACCAGCAGGATCTTTTCCATTCTATCTCCTTTTTGACATTAAATTTATCACTCTTTGGGCTTAAAGTCAATCCTGATATAGAGATCCTTAAGCTGACGTTCATCAACGGTACCTGGTGCATCACTCAAAGGACATACCCCTTTCTGGGTCTTTGGAAAAGCGATGGTTTCTCTAATGGAATCTTCATTTCTCAAAATCATTATCAGTCTATCAAGACCAAAGGCAAGACCTCCATGAGGTGGTGCTCCATAGCTGAGTGCTTCCAGAAGAAACCCGAATTTCTGATTATATTGGTCTGGTTTCATATTAAGTATTGAAAAAATCTTCTCTTGAAGTTGTCTTTGATGAATTCTTATGCTTCCACCACCAATTTCAGTACCATTGAGAACAAGGTCATAAGCTCTGGACTTTGCTTTTAACGGTTCTTTATCAAGAATATCAATATCCTGTACCTTCGGGCTCGTAAATGGATGGTGCACACACTCCAACCTTCTTTCTTCCTCATTATATTCAAACAAAGGAAAATCTAACACCCAAAGAAATCTCAAAACACTCTCATCTATCAATTTCAATCTTTTGCCCACATCAAGTCTTATCTCACCAAGAGTTTCACAAACCCATTTTTCCTGTCCTCCAAGAAAAATCAAAAGGGTGCCAGGTTTAATATCGAAAATGGTTTTCAAATTTTCCACAACTGATTCTTTCAATGACTTTTTCAATGGAGAAACAATCTCCTTTTCTCTGAACCTTATCCAGCCTATTCCTTTGCCACCCTTTTGTTTTACGAATTCATTAAGCGCATCCACATCTTTTATTGAAACCTTTTCACCCTGCTCAATGATCAATCCTTTTATTGTACCTCCTGATCTCAGTATTTCCTCAAGTGTACTGCTTCCTGAGTTCTGTAAAACTTCTGTAAAATCCAGAATTTCCATCCCAAACCTTATATCTGGTTTGTCTGTTCCAAATCTATTAATTGCTTCAGTATATGTTATTCTCGGAAATGGTAATTTGACCTCCAGACCCATGGATTTTTCTATTGAGTATTTTATCAGACGCTCTGATACATCAATGATATCATCTTCTTCGATGAACGACATCTCAATATCCACCTGCGTAAATTCTGGTTGTCTATCCGACCGAAGGTCCTCATCCCTGAAACAACGCGCAATCTGATAGTACCTATCAAACCCTGAAATCATAAGAATCTGCTTGAAAAGCTGTGGTGACTGTGGCAACGCATAGAAATTACCAGGATTTAACCTGGAAGGAACGAGAAAATCTCTCGCTCCTTCAGGAGTACTCCTTGTGAGAATCGGTGTTTCAATTTCAACAAAGTTTTCGGATGAAAAAAATTCACGCATTCTGCCGGTAAAAATTGACCTGAACACTATATTATCTTTCAATTGTTGTCTTCTCAAATCAAGATACCTGTATTTTAATCTGATATTCTCATTAATCTTCTTGCTTTCCTGAATTTCAAATGGAAGAGCCTGACAACTGTTAAGAATGTCTAATTCTTTCAGAACAACCTCTATTGAACCAGTTGATAGTTTTGGATTCACTGTTTCAGGAGAACGTTCAACCACCTTGCCCGATATTTGTATCACAAATTCCTGTCTTACTTTTTTTATAACGTCAACAAGGTTCTCATCAAGAGCGTTCAAATTACAAACAACCTGTGTGATTCCATATCTATCTCTTAAATCAAAAAATATTATATTACCATGGTCTCTGATGGATGAAACCCAACCTGCCAGTTTAACCTCTTCTCCTACATTACCAACAGTTAATTCACCGCATGTATGTGTCCTCAGCATTCTTCAACCCCTTTAAAAAGTTTGATAGATGTTCAAATTCAACCTGTTTCTGGTACCCTTTTTTCATATTCTTATAAAGAAAAACCTGCTTTGAGAGTTCATCCTCTCCAAGAATTAAAACATGCTCTGCTCCTTCTCTATTGGCAACCTTAAGATGATTTTTCAGGTTTCTTTCAGTATAATCCGTAATCAACCTTATCCCCGAACTTCTCACCTCATTGATTATGGTTATACCATTTTGCATGGCATTTTGTCCCAGAAAAAAAACAAAGATATCGATATTCCTTTTAATCTCTGGAGTTACAAGATTACACAATCTGTCCATACCTATTGCAAATCCAACCGCAGGAATTGATGGACCACCCAGTTCTGCAACGAGATTATTATACCTTCCACCACCTGCAACTGCACTTTCTCCGCCATTGATTTTCAATTCAAAAACCGTCATTGTGTAATAGTCCAATCCCCTGACAAGATATTTGTTTTCCATAAATTGAACTTTATTTCTTTCAAGCGGCTGATACAACATTTCCTGGTGTTTTTTACAAACGCTGCACAGTATTTCCTGAATTGCTGGCACATTCTCTAATATCTGCTTACACGAAACCACCTTGCAATCAAGTACCCGCAGTACATTATTCTTTATTCTAACCTGACAATCCTGGCACAAACCATCCTGTCGTTGATTAAGGTATTCCTGAAGTTTGCTGCTGTACCTAACCTTACATCCATCACAACCGACAGAATTCATTTCAAAGATATATTGTTTAACTTTGAACTGCCGCAGAATTCTGTCAATAATAATGATCAATTCCGCATCAAAATAAGGACTATCACCACCAAAAATTTCTGCTCCTATCTGATAGAATTGTCTGTATCTTCCTTTTTGCGGCCTATCATATCTAAACATCGGTCCTGAATAATAAAGCCGTGTTATCTTTTTTTTTGTATACATTTGATGTTCAAGATACGCCCGCACAACGCCGGCAGTTGCCTCTGGCCTGAGGGCAAGCATTCTATCTCCTCTATCTTTGAAAACAT
>JAOAAW010000140.1 GCA_026418655.1 bacterium
ACTTATTGGTTCCTTTAATGCGGGATGCTGTGGTCCAATTGGAATTCTTATCTTCTTCATTGTTTTTCTCCTGGGATTTTTTCCTCCGGCGGCTGATAACTCCAATCTTTTCTTAATGGATCACTATTCTCAGGCCAATCGTCGGGCAGAATAAGAGGTCTTGGGTCAGGAATACCTTTAACCTTTATTCCGAACATATCCTGTATTTCTCGTTCATAAAGAACCGCCCCAGGAATTATTTCGCAGACTGATTGTATTTCAGGATTTTCTCTCCCAATCTGCACCCTCACTGTTAAAGCGAAAAAATTGTCTGCAAGATGGTATAAAATTTCAAAATCCGTTGTTCTGTCAACTCCTGTTATTGTTGAAAGATGAGAAAAACCAAATTCTTCCTTTAGTATTTTAATGATTTCAATAAGCCTTTCGGTTCTGGCCAAAATAAAAATCCGTCTAGGTGATGGTGACGAAATGTCGATGATATTTTCAGCCAGTCTCTCTCTAATTTTTTCGACTATTTCTTCCCTATTCATTTAGCATGCTCCAATTTTTTCAATAGTTTTATAACACCATCTATGATCGCATCAGGCCTTGGTGGACAACCCGGAACGTATATGTCCACAGGAATAACCTGGTCAACTCCACCAAGAACATTGTACGCACCTCTGTATACACAACCCGACATTGCACAGGCACCAATAGCAATAACAAATTTAGGCTCTGGAGTCTGTTCATAAATTCTTATAATTCTATCCTTCATCTGTCTTGTAACAGGACCAGTGCATATTATTACGTCCGCATGCCTTGGTGATGCTTTTAATAAAATCCCGAACCTTTCAACATCAAACCTGGGTGTAAGAGCATCCACAATCTCAATATCACATGCATTACAAGCACCCGTATTTAAGTGTAATATCCAGGGAGATCTCAATCTCGACCATTTTATCAGTTTTTCAATCACATTCAGCCTCGCTGTCTGATTGATCGGTTTGTTTTTCATCATATAACATCATGCCGATAACTGAAAGAAAAATGACCGAGAGATAAAAGATACCAAAATAAACACCAGGTGAAACAGACGGCAAAGTTGCAATAACAAGTGCCGCAACATGCATTATGGTAAAAAACAGAGCAAAAATAAAGAAGGGATTGTATCCAAACTGAAACTTAAATCCGGGTATATCCTCACCGCAGGCATAGGTTGAGAGCTTTTCTCTGGTTTTCCTTGTAGAAGCAGCAAATCTCCCGGCAACACAATAAAGAACCGAAAAAATAAAAATGAACACCAGAAATGCGATCGGTGGCGATATAAGAATACCAATTTTTTCCATGTCCATTAACCCTTCAGGTTTGAAAAATCTCTGATATCAATACTACCTGCCTGTTTATAAGCTTTGATAACAAGCGCAAGTCCAATTGCCATTACACATACTTCTATAACTATTACCGTAATGACAAGGGCCTGCGCCACAAGTATCCTTGCAGAATAACTTCCTGAAACTATTAAAAGGCATATCCCTTTTGCGATAATTTCAAGACCGATTAAAAGACGAATCATATTTCGTCTCGCAAGTATACAATAGAAACCGATAAAAATAAGAATCGCTGCTCCATTTAAAAGGAGCCAATAATCCAACAAAAATCTATTTATCATTTTTTCTCCTGCTGAGAATCAATAAAAGGACGAAAACACCAGAAAAAATAACACATATCTGACCGATCATATCAAAAGTTCTGCCTATCCACAATGCTTCCCCTAAACTGAAATAGTCTTTGCTACTAATCGGTATTTTGTCACAGGCAAACATTTTTATGATAGCAATGTTAATAGCATAGAGAAAAATTGATAGTAAAACAAAAAATACAAGGAGATGGACATTCGGTTCAGAAACAGTATCCTGTGGACCCGTAATTGAAACTGTTAGAATAAAAAGGACCACAATCAAACCTGCAACAACTGAAATTTCAAAAACGCCCGCATAGGGAGCATTTAATTTAAAAAAGATAATTCCGAGAAAAACGCTGGAAATTAATAGACACAACACAGCTTTAAGCATATCCTTTAAGAAGACAGCAAGTCCTGCAAAAATCAACAACCCTGCCACAAGTAAAGCAGTCATAAAGTATGCCCTCCAATTATAAATACATTCAGTGATGCTTTAACACCATCAATTAAGACACCAGCAGCTGGAAGAACCCATTTAGAAATAAAAGGAGCAAATGCAACGCCTGTCCACACACAAGTAAGAGCCAGCCCAATCATGGAAAAATTCATCCAGAATGGGACTTCATGAATACCCACAAATGTTTCTTTTAATTTACCGAAGAAGACCCTTCTCTGGATTAATAGCAGGTACCATAACGTAAGCACACTTGCAAAAATTGCTATAAATGCATATAGAAACATTTTCGCCTGCAACAGTGCAATAACAATAATCAACTTGCTCCAGAAACCATTCAGTGGTGGTACACCAGCAGCGGACAGAATTCCAATAATATTTGTTGTTGATGTAATCGGCATCCTTGCACCCAGTCCGCCAAGGTTGTTACTTTCGTCGGTTTCGGTTGCATATTCAATCGCTCCTGCGTTCAAGAATAAAAGACTCTTGAAAATAGAATGGAAAAATAAATGAAGAAGTGCACCAATAATGCCAAGTGGTGAGGCGATTCCCAAACCGAGTATAATATAACCCATCTGACTGATAGAGGAATAAGCAAGCATTCTGCGAAGTTTTATTTGACCGATTGCAAGAAATGCCCCTATAAGAATTGAAATTATACCAAGGTACATCATTACAGATGAAACAGCAGAGTTAATCCCGTAAATATTGAAGAAAACCTTGCATAAGGCATATACTCCAGCTGCCTTTATGTAAAGTCCTGAACTCATGGCAGGCAACACCGCAGGCGCAGAAGTATATGCATCAGGCATCCAGAAATGAAATGGAACAAGCGCACACTTCAAACCAAAACCTGCTAGAAACAAAATTACACTCAGTTTTGAAATACCTCCTGAAGCAGCTGCTATGTCTTTAATGCCAGTATTCCCTGTTTTTATGAAAATTAATGCTATACCAAGAAGAATAAGGGCGGATGCGATTGCAGAAAGAATAAGGTATTTAAAGGCACCTTCTATTGAATACCTTGTTCTTCCAAGCGCGACAAGACCATATGACGAAATTCCAGCAGCCTCTATAAAAATGTACATAGTAAATAGGTCCTCAGCAAGTATAATCCCGTTTATTGAAGCAACAAGTGCCAACAGTATTGCATAGTATATTGCTCTTGAACCATATCTTTCAATATAGTTTATTGAAAAAAGCCCCACAGCAAGGGAGACTATACTGACAGTAAAAATCATAAGTAAACTTAAACCATCAAGAGTGAGTGAAATATTCAAATTTGAACCGAACCATTCGAGATTGTGTGAAAACCTTCCAGCACCGGGCCAGAGATTATAGATTGAAATACTTGCAGCCAACAATAAAATAAAACAAAGATTAGCAAGAAAATCAGGAAGGAATTTTTTGGAAATTTTGCTGACAATAGGTAACAAACCTGCAATTGCTAGTGGAATCCCTATAAAAATGAACAAAAACATATGCTTCCCCTAAAAAATTAACATAAATATAGTAACAATAACCACACCAACAAAAATCCAGGTAACATATTGAGTTGCATTACCTCTGTGAACAGACCTCAATGAACTTATTGCTCTGGTTCCTGAATTAACAACCGCTTTTTCATATATCCAATCAGAAGACCTATCAAAGCCATAATACAAGGCAATTGATAAAGCACCTATAAGTTTCATACCCTGTACGTACAGATCAAAAACCCTTTTCTCTGCAAGATTATATAGGGTTTTTATAGCCGGAAGATTATGAACGACCTCTGAAGCAAGATATGCCTTTTTACCTGCCTTAAGCCAACCGTACCTATGCAACAAAAATGCAAAAATCAAACAGGCAAATGTAATACCTGAGGCCATATTAAAAATGTTTAGAGCATGCTCTGAAAAATCGTGGTGTTGCCCGATATTAATCGCACCTGTAATCATATTCAGCGGCAACTTACTGTAAAGACCGAAAAATATGCAGAGTAAAGCCAGTAAAATCATAGGAAATAGTATTGCCACATTGCTATCCTTAACTTCTTTTAAATTTTCCTTCTTCTCACCAAAAAATATTGAATGACTTGCCTTCAAAAAGGAAGCAAATGTTAATATCGCTCCTATCCAGGAGGCAACAGCAAAAATTTTATAACCGCTTTCAAGAGCACCGTGAATCACCATTTCTTTTGAAACATAGCCATTCAAGGGCCAGAGACCAGAGATTGCCGCAGAACAAATAAGGAAACAAATCCCTGTCACAGGCATCTGATTGTAAAGTCCCCCGAGGGATTTTAAATCAGTGGTTTTAGTTTTCAATTCGACAGAACCCGCTCCTAAAAATAAAGCAGATTTATATACCGCATTGTTGAGCATATGGAAAAGTCCACCGACAATACCCGCAGGAATACCCGTACCAATACCTACGATCATGTATCCAACCTGGCTGATCGCGTGATATGATAGAAGTCGTTTAACATCCTTTTGAATTAAAGCCATGCTCACAGCAATAACTATTGTGAGAGCGCCAAGTGTCATCAGTCCGATTGAAGCCATACTTCCAGGAGTAATTGTAAAGAAATCAAGACAAATTCTTGTAAGAAGATATATTCCAAGAAGTTTCTCAAGAGATCCTGGAAGATAAGCCATAAAACTCACAGGTGCATCGATTGCAGCATCAGGAATCCATGTATGAAAAGGTAAAGCTCCTGCCTTTCCTGTCGCACCTATAACCATAAGAATGAAACTCAATCCTGCCATCCCTTTAATGCATAATGGATGAACAGGAAAATCAAAGGAACCAGTAATTTTCCAATAAAGTGCTATACCAAGAATCAAACAAAAATCACAGAAACCAACAAGAACAAAACTTTTAACTGCGGTTCTGACAGAATTTTCACTGCTTCCAAGGGCAACAAACAGATAGAGTGTTATAAGTAATGCTTCCCAGAAAAATAAAAGCACAATAAATGAATCTGCCAGCACTGCGCCTGAGGCTAATCCGGCCGTAATCAGTAAATAAGTCAAAAATTCCCTTAATCTTTCGAAGTACATTCGCGAAGATACATAAATTGAAATGAGAAATGAAAAACCCCAGATCCACAGAAGAATGAACCTGCTAAGATCGCCTGCCTTCAAAGAAAAATTAATCGTTGAAATAAACCATGTCGTGGTAAATGAAACATTACCTGAAACAAAAATTTTCCAGGAAACCCAGCCAATTGTCATCGTACATAAAACAGCAAAAATACTTCTAATTTTCTTCATATGCTCCGGAATCAACCAGCACAAAATTCCACAAATTACAGGTGCAACAATAGGTAGAAAAATTAAAAGATTTACATTCATCTAATTCCCCTTAACAACTGACATGCAGAAATTTCTGCAAAACTTCCAAATATTCCAATGAAAACACCACAAAGAAGAGATAGTATTGCCAGTATAAGAACAATTGCAACCATCAGTTTTGAACCTTCATGACCGTAAGTTTTATTTTCTCCGGCAAAAACACCGTGGAACAATCTAAAAAGATATATGGCAGTCATAACCGCAACCATCAAACCCATAAAAGCGATACCCGGTCTTCCTGCTTCAACTGTTCCAGAAATAACCATAAACTTTGAAAAAAATCCACCAAAGGGCGGAATACCGATCACAGAAAGTATGCATGCAAGAAAACTTATCGCAGTGAAGGGCATACTCTTGAAAAGACCACCAAGTTCTCTGATATCCCTTTTCCCTGTTCCGTGTTCAATAATCCCGGCGCACAAGAACAATCCTGCCTTTGCAAGTCCATGCATCAAAATAAAAAGCGCTCCACCCGCAACACCAATAATTGTTTTTGTCCAGAAACCGAGAAAAATATAACCTATCTGACTTACCGTTGAAAGCGCAAGTATCCTTTTTATGTCATATTCAACAAGGGCAGCACCCGCAGAAACAAGGCTTGAAAACATGACAAGCACAGGAATTGCAATATTCCATTCACCAGGAATATTAAAAGTGTAACAAAACAACCGTGCATAGGCGTAGACCCCGATTTTCACAAGAACCGCCGCATGAAGAAGAGAGGTTACCGTACTCGGAGCAACACCTGCATCAGGAAGCCAGGTATGCAGTGGAAACGTTGCTGATTTGGAAAACATCCCGATTAAAATTAAGAAAATTGCCAGTGAAGATACAGGTACATTTTGCATCATTGTGATATTAAAAGTATGTGTGCAATCATAAATCTGAATAAAGCCAAAAAGCATAACCACTGCACCAAAAAATGTGATAAGAAAAGATTTGTCTGCCTTAACAATGTGCAATGGATGTCTGTAAAATCCAATCAATCTCCAGGAGCATATGGCAGCAATTTCCCAGAATAAATACATAAAGATGAGACTACCTGAGAATACCAGTCCCATCATGGAACCAATAAACATTACAACCATCATATAATATTCATTCTGGTTTTCATTGTGAGAAATATAGTCAATAGAATAAAGAACAATCAAAGCTCCTATAAAGGAGGACACAAGAGATACGAAAACCGAAAAACTATCAATAAGCAATATAAAATCAAAATTTGGAATTGTTGGATAATAGAAAATGAATTTGTCTGTGGAAGCCTGCAATACATCCCGCATCAAAAATAGAGGCAAAATAAAAGTTACCACGGCAAGAACCACAGCCCAGAAATTTCTGAAACTCTTTGATACCAAACCAGCAAGTGGAATGGTCAAAGAACCAAGTATCGGCACAAAAACCGTTCCGAGGGCAAAAAAGGATGTTTCCATACGGGATTTTATTCTAATTTAAGAACATGAATTTGTCAAAAATTCTTTATTGCAAATAATCACAACAGATGAAATGAACATATCGTTTCAAACTTCGATATAATCATCTTTTATAAAATTTTTATAGCTGTTAAGAAATTCTTTATCTGTTACAAGATGTATCTGAAATGGACTGAAAGGCGGCTTAATTTTTGCTCTTAGCATCCTTCGTTCTTCCCAATTATCCGGTAACTCATCACATATTATTAAAACATCAATATCACTTAACGGAGTATGATTTTTTTTCACAACAGAACCAAATACAATCACTCTCACATTTCTCAGAATCCTTCCTGCTTCTTTCTTTATTTCACGAACAAAGTCCATATAATTGTCAAAATATTTCTTTTTCTCCCGGGTTATTTCCTTCAGAATCTGAATGTGCGTTTTATTCATTCGGCAATTTCTCTCCTGTGGTATTTTCTATCACCAAAAGAAATTCCTTACATTTTTCTACAATGTTACTTACGAGACTTTCACTGAATTTTTTGTCAAAGTATCTTGAGGTAAAGTAAGCATCTTCCAGATCACTGAAAAATATCTCATTTCTAATGAAAAAATCCATAATTTCCTGACTATCGTAAACCATGGCTAATTCTTTTATAAGGTCAGTAAAAAAATGGGTTTTTGGCCAATCTCCAACTTTAATTCCAATGAGATATTTTATGAAAAGTTGAATTGCCTGTTCAAAATCAAATGCCGCAAGATTAAATCTTTTCTTTTCCAGGTCCTCTATACCCCTTTCCCAGAATTCACTTGCCCTTTGCTTTAGAAACTTAAAATTGCCCATCCGATCCTTTTGTTTACACGGCATATATGCCTGACAAATTAGTATATCACACATCTTTTGGACTAACTATATAATATGCGGAATTGTTCAGTCACCGAATTCTCAAAACCAGATCATAATCGTTCAATTAGAACATCTCATTAACTCAACCGGAAATGTTTCAAGAACCATCAAAATTTATATCCGATCTTTCTCAAGAAATCCTTCCTCCACTTTATTTCATCTTCATCCTCAATACCCTTTACTGAAAACCCGTCTATAACACCAAGAATTCCTCTGCCCTGTTCTGTTTGCGCAATGACTATTTCAACAGGATTGGCTGTTGCACAAAAAATATGACAGACCTCAGGTACCATCTTTATTACGTTCAAAACATTTAATGGATAAAAGCCTTCAGCAAGAAAGATTATGAAGCTATGGCCGACTGCGATTTTTTCAGCGTTCTTCTTTGCAAGGTCAATCATATGAGTGTCAGTCCCCGACCATCTTATAAGACATTTTCCGGACGCCTCACAGAAAGCAAGTCCAAATTTAATTCCTGGAACTGTATTTACCAGAGCTTCATGAATATCTTCAACTGATTTGATAAAATGCGTTTGTCCGAGGATAAAATTAATATTCTCTGGTTTTTCAATTCTCACTGAAATGATTTCCATAAATCCCCCCGGGTTAATTAATCTACTGGATAAATTTTAC
>JAOAAW010000154.1 GCA_026418655.1 bacterium
CTCGTAATGTTAGCATAGCCTGTTGCTTTGCAAATTCTCTGATTTTATCATCAGGGGCTTTCTCTACGATCATTTTTCTAATGGGTTTTGTAATATTTAAAAGCTCATAAACTGCAATTCTGCCATAGTATCCAGTATTATCACAATCCTGACAACCTCTTCCTTTATAAAGTTTTATATTCTCATCAAAAAAGATTCCTTGTTTTTTTAAAAATTCTTCTGCATCCGGATCTTCTTCTTTGCATGACGGACAGATCTTTCTGATCAACCGTTGAGCAAGAATTAAATTTAAAGAATCAGCAAGCAGATATGATTCCACACCCATGTATGAAAGGCGCGTTATTGTAGAAACTGTGTCGTTTGTATGAAGGGTTGATATAACAAGATGTCCTGTCAATGAAGCCTGAACCGCTATCTGAGCTGTTTCAAGATCTCTGATTTCCCCAACCATAATGACATCTGGATCCTGTCTTAACAAAGTTCTCAGAATAGCAGGAAAGGTCAGACCAATTTTTGGTTTGACCTGGACTTGATTAATCCCTGGTATGGCATACTCAACAGGATCTTCTATTGTTATGATATTAATGTCGGGAGAATTGATAAAACTGAGCCCGGCATACAGTGTTGTGGTCTTTCCACTACCTGTGGGTCCAGTTACAATAATCATTCCATAGGGTTTCATTAGTGCTTCTTTAAAAATATTGAGTTCTTCTGGTTCAAAACCAAGCTGCTGCATACCCAGAAGTACGGTATCTTTATCCAGTAATCTCATAACAATTTTTTCACCAAAGATTGTAGGTAGTGTTGAAATTCTAATATCAAGTTCTTTTGGACCAACAACAATTCTTATTCTACCATCCTGAGGTAATCTTCTCTCACCAATATCAAGAGATGAAATAATTTTTAATCTTGTCACAATACCAGAATACGCAGATTTTGGTGGTGCTTGCATTTCATGAAGAACTCCATCTATACGGAAACGTAAAGAAACCCCATCCTGCCGTGGTTCAAGATGTATGTCTGTTGCTCTCTTTTCAATCGCCTGCATGAATATTGAATTAACAAACTTAACAATCGGAGCATCTTCAGCCGCCAATTTCAACTGATTTACATCAACTTCTTCTGTAGTTTCTGTTTCCTCTTCAAGCGCCGCTATTGTTTCTGTCAGATTCCCTGAATCCATATAATATCTCTCAATTCTCTCGAGTATCTCTCTTTCATCTGCCCTGACAACTTTTATCTTTTTACCAGTTATCCTTTTAATTGTATCAATTGCTACAATATCTGCTGGATCTTGCATTGCAACAACAAGGGTATCATCAGAGAGAGTTATTGCTAAAACATTGTATCTTCTGGCTATTGCTTCAGGAATGAGTCTTACTATCTCTGATTTAATACCCTTTACTTTTGACAGCTTTATGAAATCCGCTTTTTTTTGCTCTGTAAGACACTCAAGTAATGTTTCTTTTGAAACAAATCCTTTTTCAACAAGTATTTCTCCAAGAAACTTCCGTGTTTTCTGTTGTTCCAAAAGGGCTTCTTCAAGTTGCTCCTGTGTTATAACCCCCTTCATCAAAAGCAGCTGTCCTAATTCATATCGTTCTGCCATAATATCACCCTTTTTAAACTTTCATAAAAAGTGTATCATTTATAATATTGAAGTCAAATAATATAGTATGATCTACCGGAGTAGATATGGAAGAAAAGGAAAAAATTAAAAAAAGAATGAACGACCTTTATAAGTTAATCAATTATTATGATCAGAAATACTATATTGAAAACAATCCTGTGATAAGCGATGAGGAATATGATAGATTAATACACGAGCTATCTGCTTTAGAAGAAAAATATCCTGAGTTTTCGAGACAGGACTCCCCCACCAAAAGGATCGGTGGCAAACCAATCGAAGAATTTAAGTCGGTAAAACATGAAAGACCCATGCTGAGCATCGACAATACATATAACGAGGAGGAATTAAGGGAATTTGATAGAAGAATAAAAAGAGCACTTGGAAGAGCAGTTGAATACTTTCTTGAACTAAAAATTGACGGAGTTGCCGTATCATTGGTCTATGAAAGAGGATTGCTGACAAAAGGTGCTTCAAGGGGGGATGGTTTTATTGGTGATGATATAACAGAGAATGTAAAAACAATAAGAGATATTCCTCTCATTACACCAATTAATGAAAAGTTTGAAGTACGGGGCGAAGTTTACATGTCGAAATTTGATTTTGAGAGGCTTAACAGGGAAAAAACGAATCTTGGGGAAGAGCCCTTTGCAAATCCAAGAAATGCCACTGCAGGTTCGCTAAAGCTGTTGAACCCAAAGGAGGTCGCGAAAAGAAGGTTGCGATTCTTTGTTTACGGTGGTTTTTTTGAAAAAAATCCACCTACGCAGGAAGAGGTTCTCGAATTTCTCAAAAACCTTGGTTTCCCTGTAAATCCTGTAAGAAGAAAAGCAAGAAGTATTGAAGAAGCAATTGAATTCTGTAAAGAATGGGAAATAAAAAGAAATCAATTGACCTACAGCATTGATGGAGTTGTGATAAAAGTAAATAGTATAAGAGATCAAGAAATTCTTGGGTATACATCAAAAAGTCCCAGATGGGCGGTCGCATATAAATTCCCAGCAGAACAGGCAACAACAACCATCAAGGATGTTATAGTGCAGGTGGGAAGGACTGGGACATTAACACCTGTTGCAATTCTTGAACCTGTTCATCTTGCTGGAACCACGGTAAGTAGAGCAAGTTTACATAACTTTGATGAAATAGCAAGACTTGATGTGAAAATCGGCGATAGGGTATTTGTCGAAAAAGCAGGTGAGATAATTCCAAAGGTTGTAAAGGTAATAAAGGAAACACGCACAGGTAAAGAAAAAGAGGTAATTCCTCCTGAAAAATGTCCCGAATGCGGAAGCAATGTTGTAAAAGATGCAGATGAAGTAGCATATAGGTGCCCTAATGTTAGCTGTCCTGCGCAGATAAAAGAAAGAATTCTTCACTTTGCCAGTAGAAGGGCAATGAATATCCAGGGACTGGGCGAAAAAATCATCAATGTACTTGTTGATAGAGGTCTCGTCAAGGATTACGCAGATCTTTATTCAATTAACCCAGAGCAGCTTGAAAGAATTGAAAGGATGGGGAAAGTATCAAGTAGAAAACTTGTTGAAAATATTCAGGCAAGCAAAAATATCCCACTTCAGAATTTAATCTACGCTCTTGGAATAAGGTATATAGGAGAGCGAGCAAGTGAAGTTCTTGCAGAAAATTTTACCTCAATAGATGAGATTAAAGATGCAGATGAAAAAACACTTGCAAATATTAATGAAATAGGGCCGGTGGCAGCCAGAAGTATTAAAGAATTTTTCAATAATCCCAGAAATCTTGAATTAATTCAAAGACTTAAAAGAGCAGGTATTACCACAGAACAAAAGGAGTTAACGAGAAGTGAGGGTAAACTTTCAGGTATTAAATTTGTTATAACCGGAACATTAAAAAACTATACCCGCGAAGAAATGAAAACCCAATTAAAAAGACTTGGTGCAAGAGTTTCTGAAAATATTTCAAAAGATACTAATTTCCTTATTGCTGGAGAAAATCCAGGTACCAAGCTTGAAAGAGCAAAAAAACTTGGAATTAAAATAATTTCAGAGGATGAAGTTTTAAAAATGATTCAGTAAATATGAACTTATTTAGTTATGAACTTAATAAATTATGAATTTAAAATAGAAAAACTCATACTCGGTCAATTTGAAACAAATTGCTATATCATTATCTCAAAAGATAAGCGAGCCATTATAATAGATCCAGGAAACTCGGCTGAAAAAATCATGGAATTTATAGAAAAAGAAAAGGTTTATGTAAGGTATATCCTGAATACCCATGGACATCATGATCATACAGGTGCGAATCATATAAAAACACAAATCAAGCAGAAACCTTTACTTGGAATCCATCAAAATGATGCCATTTATTTAGCAAACAATGATTTAAATCTTTCTGTATTTTTTGGAGAAAAGAACATCTATGTGGCACCCGACTTTTTTCTACGAGATGCTCAAACGATTGAACTAACAGAAGAAATTTCATTGAAAGTGATACACACTCCTGGACACACCCCTGGAAGTATTTGTCTAAAACTTAAAGATTATCTCTTTTCCGGAGATCTTTTGTTCAACAACGGGGTTGGAAGAACAGACCTTCCGGGTGGGAATGAGTACATTCTTTTAAAATCTCTTAAAAAAATAGCTCGGCTGAAACCAGATACAATCATTCTGCCGGGTCATGGTCCTGAAACAACTCTAAGACATGAACTAAAAACAAACCCTTATATGGTTTTAAATAATAACAGTTATGATGAATGAGACATTAAATCAAATAAAAGAGAAATTTTTGGTTTTTCTTTCTGTTGAAAAAAACCTTTCGTGTAATACGTTAATGTCTTATCGTCAGGATATTGAAAAATTTCTGAAGTTTGTGAATCTGAATAATATTTCGGTTAAATACATCAGAGGAAGAAACTTAATAGAGTATATGATGTTCTTAAAAAAACAGGGACTTTCATCAAGTTCTGTCGCCCGAAATATCTCTTCTGTAAGAAGTTTTTATAAATACCTAATAAGCAAAGGTGATGTTAATCCAGCTATTCTCAATTTTCTGGAGAGTCCAAAAATCGAAAGAAAAATTCCTGAGATAGTGGACAAACAGACTATTAATAGAATCATTTATTTAAGTGAAACAAAAAAAGAAAGGATAAAAATCAGAAACATAGCAATTTTGGGGCTACTCGCTACAACGGGACTGCGTATTTCTGAACTCGCATCTCTCAAAAAGGAGGACATAAATATGCATGAAAACTGGATAAAGGTTACTGGTAAAGGCAATAGAGAAAGGATAGTGTTTTTTCCTGAAGAATTAAAACCTTTTCTATTACATTGTATTTCACAGGGCCACAAATACCTTTTCGAAACACAAAAAAACAAACCATTGACTAGGCAAAATCTGTGGAAAATTGTAAGATTATCAGGAAAAAAAGCGGGTCTTGGAATATCCCTCAAACCCCATACATTCAGACATACATTTGCGACATTGCTACTTGAGTCTGGTATGGATATCAGGATTATACAGGAATTGCTCGGGCATAAAAGTATTAGCACAACAAAGATTTACACGCAGGTATCAAAAAAACATTTGAAAGAGGCTTACAAAAAATTCCATCCTCGCGCATAATTAATTGACATTAATAAAACCCTATGAAATAATATTTATTACTGAGGAAATTTATGCAAAAAAGGAGGATGAATGGGTGCATTGATAGGTGGGATAGTAGCCGTGATAGTAGGTATC
>JAOAAW010000173.1 GCA_026418655.1 bacterium
TGTGTATAAGAGACAGATACAGAGCAAGGCCACTGACACCAATTCTCCTGTTGAAAGAAGTAGATCCATTTCTCTTGTTGGTGGAGAGGGGTGCAACTGTTTTGCAAGGTTGATAAGATTGTCAGTTGTTTTTCCCATTGCAGAAACAACAACCACAACCTTATTACCCTTTTTGTATGTATTTACAACCTTCTCAGCCACCCTTTTTATTTTTTCTGTATCTGCAACTGAACTTCCGCCGTATTTCTGCACTATAATTGCCATTGATAATTCTCCATTTTTAAGATATTATTTTAACAGAAAAAATGTTTTCTGTGAAGAAAAATCTCTTTTGCCTCACCACTGAAGATAGCTTTCTTTTAATATTTTATGGTGTCCGTTAAGATATTCTATTGCTGTCTGGATTTTTTTTCCTTCTTCCTGAAGTTTTTCAATACTCAAAATTCCGCTTCCACACGCAACAAGAATTTTTTTATTTAAATCAACAAATCTTCCGGGTTCTGAACCAGAATTTTCCATGCTGAAAACAGCAGATTTTTTTATTTTTAACATTCTCTTTCCCTGCGGGTAAACCAAAAATGTATAAGCGCCTGGCCAGTCAGCAAGTCCTCGGATTTTATTGTGGATTACCAATGCGTTTTCATTCCATTTTATTTTTCCATCCTCTTTTTTTAATTTTGGAGCGTAAGAAACAATACCTTTTTGTTCCTCTCCTGTATATCCTTGTAACAATTTTGTTATTGCTTCTATGAGACAATCAAAAAAGAGACAAGACACTTTTTCTCTTAATGAAAAAATATCATCTTTTTCATCAATCTTTACCTTAATCTGGGGTAATATTCTTCCTGTGTCAATATTTTTATCCATTAAAATTACGGTTATCCCTGTTTCTCTTTCACCTTTTATCAATGCCCACTCCAATGGCGCAGGTCCTCTAAATTTCGGAAGAAGGGAAGGATGGATATTGAGAGGTGCAATTTCTGGAATTTCAAGATAAGAATGTGGGATAATCTTTCCATAGGAAAGTACGACAAATAGGTCAGGTTTAAGTTTTTTTAATTCATTATAGAATTCCTGATTACCAGTAAGTTTTTCAGGCTGAAAAATTCTTATATTGTTTTTCTGTGCCCATTTTTTTATAGGACCTGGTATTATTTTAAGATGCCTTCCCTGGGGTTTATCAACAGCAGTGACAACCGATAAAAGATCAAACCTGGCTTTGATTTTTTCGAGGAGTGGTATGCCGATTTCAGAGCTACCCCAGAAAACTATTTTCATATCAATTAATTATTTTTGAAAGATAAGTGCGGCACCCGAGATAATTCCTGCATCATTACCAAGTCCTGCGGGAACAACTTCAACAGTTTTTGCAAGAACTTTCATAGCCCTTTCTGCAATCGTTTTTCTCACTGTGGAAAAGAGAATTTCTCCTGCCTGTGCAATTCCACCTGCAAGTATAATCCTATCCGGATTGAGCATATTCACAAGACCTGCAAGAAAGGCGCCTAACGCAGTTGCCATCTCAATCCAGACCTTTTCTGCAAGTTTATCGCCCTTCTGATAGGCATCAGAAATCATCTTTGGTGTGATTTCAGTTAAATCCTTGACCATTTTACTTAAAACCGTTTTTTCTCCTTTTCTTATTTTTCTGATGGCACTCTTCACGATATAGTCTCTACCAACATATGCTTCAATACATCCAACAGAGCCACATCCGCATTTCCTACCCCTGTAATCAACTACCATATGTCCTAATTCTGCTGCTGAATATATTGCACCACGTAATAATTTGCCATTTATGACTACACCACCACCTAATCCTGTGCCAAGTGTAAGACATATAATTGTGCGTGTACCTTTTCCTGCACCGAAGAGATATTCTCCCCATACAATGCTATTGGCATCATTCTCAACAACTACTTTCTTGCCAAATTTTTTTTCAAAAACTTCTTTTACATTGAAATTGTGCCATCCTGGAAGATTTGGAGATTCAAAAACAATACCATTATTATCAACGACACCAGGGGTTCCAATGCCAATTCCTTCAATATTCTCATCCCATGCATCCTTGATAGCACAACTCATCTGTTCAATTACAATGTCCCTGCTTCCTTTTTCGGCATTTGTTGGTAATATTCCTTTTTTTAAGATATTGCCTTCAACATCAACAAGACCATATTTTATATAAGTGCCACCTAAATCAATACCGATTGCTTTTTTCATTTCTTTTTGCCTTTCAAAAAGCCAAAGATTGATTTTTTCTCTGTTTTAGTTTCCTGTGTTTTATCTGGTGCGGGTGCTTCTTGTTTTTTCTCTTTTTTTGAAAACAACCCTTTCTTTGCAGGTTTTTCTTGTACTGGCTCTTCAGGGGACACTTGTGTTGCTGGTGTTTTTTTCTTCAGGCCAAAACCAAATTTTTTCTTTTTTTGTTCCGCAGTTTCTTCTTTTTTTTCAATGGCTGGTTGAACAGATTCAACAGGGATTTCAGGGTGTTCATAAACACCATACTTTTTCACAAGTTCCATCACATAACAATAATCACTGAAACTCACAGTATTGGGAATTGAATGGTCAGAATGATAGATGTATCCGCCATTTTTCTTTGCAATTTCAATCTTTGTTTTAATCTCATTTTCTATCTTTGATTTATCAGGATTATTCATCAATCTTGTGTCTATGCCACCCATAAAGGAGAGTTTTTCTCCATATCTTTCTTTTAGTTCAATCAAATCCATTCCTGCCTTGACTTCAAGTGGTTGAAGACAATCAAGGCCGGCATCAATGAGCATTGGTATTAGTTCCTTGACATTACCACAGGAATGAAGAAAGACCTTCATATTTTTTGAGTGGCAGTATCCATAGGCCATTTTATCTGCCTGATAATGGGTTTTTAAGTATGTGTCTGGTGAAAAAAGTGATGCATTTTTGTATCCCATATCATTGTAGAAAAAAGCACCATCAAAATTAAAGCCATTTTTCATCATAAATTCCATCATTATCAGGTTTAATTCAGCAAGGGTCATAATCATTTCTTTTATCCAATCAGGGTCTTCCACCATGGTTATCAAAAGCTGTTCTGTCTTCATGTAGGTCTGCAACATGTCATAACCGAAACCACCACTATAGCATATAAACTTTCCTTCTTCTTTTACCTTATTGTATACATTTAGCGCACTCACCCAATCAACCCTTGTAAAATCTGGATTTAACCTTTTTTTGATTTCTTTCCAGTCATCTTTTGTTTTAATGGGCCAGTCAATTACCTCAGGTGTAGTGGTGTAATCTCTAAAATTTTTCCTCACGCCGCCCTGCGGGGTTGTCTGTATAATAAATTTTTCATTTTTTTCAAGAGTTCTTACAGGAAATCTTGGCGTACAGTCTGCACCAAAGAAGGCAAAATCCCAGCCAAAATACTCAACGACGTCCATATCTTCAGGAAGACCTTCTGTTTTCCATCTTTTAATTGTTGCTGCCCAGGGAGCATCGTGCATTGGAATTCTATCAGGTTCTTTATGATTTAAAGCAAGTAGAACTCTTTCTCTACTTGTCATATTTCCTCCTAGTAATTGAAGTTCTATATCATTTTACATATTATCATATAATCAGTCAATCTGCGGGTTGAAAACTAGTAATTGACTCAGGAACAACAAATTGAATTGATATAGGAAGCTTTTATTCAAATTTTGCAGATGCTCGGATTCTGCATTAAAATTTCAATAAAATTCACAGGGATTATTTATGCAGAAAGTAATTATTTTGATAGGCAATACGAATACCAGAATTGCGTATCTAACTGAAAAATCGATAAAAAGAGTATTCACAATTAAAACAAAGCAGTTAAAATCTGTGCTTAAAGGATTGTTATTAGTTCAAGACAATAATTTTTATCTTGCTTCTGTTGTTCCTGAAGCCAGCACTATTGTAAAAAGTTATCTTCCTGCTGTTAAGGAAATTACCTGGAGAGATTTTCCAGGGAAAATCAAAGTAAAAAAGCCAGAAAGGGTTGGAATTGATAGACTGTTGAATGCAGTAGGTGCCTGGCATCTGGTTAAATCAGAATGTATGATTATTGATGCAGGTTCTGCAATTACAATAGATTTTGTGAACAGAAATGGTGATTTTGAGGGCGGGGTTATTTTCCCAGGGGAACATCTCATAATTGAGTCATTGAAAAACCTTGCGTTGTTAAAATCGGTTAAGATTTCAAAAAGAGGGTCAATAATTGGGAAAGATACTTCAGAGGCAATCGGTTCAGGGATTGTTTATGGAATCCCTTTTCTTGTTTCAGGATATATTAATTTTTTCAAAGCAAAAAATCCGCGGCTGTCCGTATTTTTCACCGGTGGCGCAGGTAGGACTCTACAGCAGAAAATTAAGCATGGTTTTTATAATAAGAACCTTGCAATTATCGGCATTAGGAAAATTATTTATGGATGTTCGTGAGATTTCAGGTATAAAAGTTTTCTTCTTGGAAGAAACCACCAGCACAATGGATGTTGCGAGAGATTTTCATGAAAAGGAAAACGAATTCGTTATTGTTGCAAAAAAACAAACAAGAGGCAGGGGAAGACAGGGAAGAGTATGGATATCTGATGAAGGGGGGTTATGGCTTTCTGTTGTCTGGCACAAAATAGACCAGAATTTAATGAAATATCTGTTTATTATTTCTGCAATTTCAATTATTGAAACACTGAAAATTTATGGAATTTCAGCAAAGATAAAATTTCCAAACGATATCTATATTGGAAGTAAAAAAATCGCGGGAATTTTGATTGAAAATCTAAAAGATTGTGTTATAATAGGCATCGGAATCAATGTGAACAATCGAATTGAAGACAAAATGGATGAATCTATAAGTTGCCGTAGTATCCTCGGCCAAACATTGGACCTTGATATATTTCTATCTGACCTTCTCATCAACCTTGAAAAGGTCAGAAATCATTTCAAAAAAGATTCTCAGGAGTTGTTGAATAAAATAAAAGGGTTTTTAATCGAATGAATTCTATAATGCTTTTAATCCAGTTAACCTTTCTTATACTGCTCGTTGGACTTGCTGCTTTCTTTGCTGCATCAGAAACAGCTTTTGTCTCACTGGGAACATATCATCTGAGAAAACTTGATACCGAGGACCCGAGAAGGAAAAAGCTTGAATTTTGGTTCAGGTATCCCAACAGGATTTTGACGAGTACCCTTGTTGGCAATACCATAGTTGAGTCCCTTGCTTCTATTGTGGCAGCATCAATTGCTTACAGGAGTTCAGGAAAGATAAGTTTAGGAATAATGGCTTTTCTTGTTATGTTTTTGATTCTTGTGTTTGGTGAAATAATTCCAAAAAATCTTGGAAAAAAATATGCTGAAAAATTTGTAATGTATGCGATCGTACCCATGAAAATTTTTACCCTGGTTCTCGAACCGGTGAACAGATTTCTGCTCGGTTTTGCAGAAGTTTTCTTGAGTATTTTTAGAGTAAACATAGATTCCATTTTACCGGTATTGACAGAGGAAGATATAAAGGCAATGATTTCTGCCGGTGAAGAAGAAGGTTTGATTGAAGAGGAAGAAAGGCAGATGATCCACAGTATTTTTGAACTCGGGGATAAGATGGTCTCAGAGGTGATGATTCCAAGAGTCAACATTGTGGCAGTTGAAGTAAATGCGACAATAAAGGAAATTTTAGGTCTGGTGGCAAAAGAGGGATACTCAAGATATCCTGTCTACAGGGGAAATTTTGATACAATAGAGGGTATTGTATATCTGAAGGATATTATTGCAAAAGGCCTTGAAAGAAGCGATCTTTCGGCAAAGGAAATAATGAGAAAGGCATATTTTGTTCCTGAAACAAAAAAAATAAACGAATTGATGAAAGAGCTTCAATCCCAACAAATTCAGATGGCTATTGTGGTTGATGAATACGGGGGTACTGCAGGACTGGTTACCATGGAGGACCTTGTAGAGGAAATTGTTGGTGAAATTTCTGATGAATATAAACATGAAGTAAAAGACTATCAACTTTTGGGTGACGGAAGTTATCTTGTTAAGGGTTCAATGGAGATTGAAAAGGCAAACGAACAATTAGAGCTTGGTATTCCAAAAGGTGAATTTGAAACAATAGCAGGTTTTATCATGGAATATCTTGGAAAACTTCCCATGAAAGGTGAAAAATTCATTTACAAGGGGAAAGTATTTGTTATCCATGATTCACATGAAAAAACGATAAGATGGATTAGAATAAAAACCCTTGGAGCAGGAGAAAAATAATGAGTGAAGATACACTGAAACAGGAGAAAAAGGCAAAACTGGACTGGTGGAAGTCTCAAGGAATAGAGCCATATGGCAGAAAATTTTTAAGAGAGCCAATTTCGGGTTTAACAGCTGAAAGAAAAGGCACAGTATCAATTGCTGGAAGAATTATGACAATTCGTAGACATGGAAAAGCAGCATTCTGCGATGTTATGGACCAGAGTGGGAAGATACAGGTTTATTTCAAGAAAGATATTATCGGAGATGTCCTTTTTGAAAGGTTCAAAAATCTTGATGTTGGAGATATTGTAGGTCTGAAAGGAGAACTTTTTATTACTCATACAGGGCAGCTAACTTTACTTGTGAAGGATTTTGTCATTCTTTCAAAAATCCTCGGGACACTTCCTGAAAAGTGGCATGGACTTAGAGATGTTGAGGTAAGATACAGAAAGAGATATCTCGATTTGATCGTGAACCCTGAATCAAGGGAAATTTTCTTTTTGAGAATAAAAATACTCAATATGATCCGTGATTTCCTCAACAGTGCCGGTTATCTTGAGGTAGAAACACCTATGATGCATCCCATTCCTGGTGGTGCAGAAGCAAGACCTTTTATCACGCATCATAATGCTCTTGACATGGATCTTTATTTGAGAATTGCACCCGAACTTTATCTTAAAAGGCTTCTTGTTGGTGGAATGGAAAAGGTTTATGAGATTAACAGGTCTTTCAGAAACGAAGGCATTTCAACCCTTCATAATCCAGAGTTTACAATGCTTGAACTGTACTGTGCCTATGGGGATTATCAGGAGATGATGGAACTAACAGAAAATTTGATTTCTCACATAGTAAATGAAATTTTCAAAAGCCATGAAATAGATTTTGGAGATACAAAGATAGATTTCAGTTTACCGTGGAAAAAGATCTATTGGGAAGATTGCTGGAAGAAATTTGGAATAGAAAATTGGAAGGACAAACAGCAGATTAAAAAAGTGTTTTCAGATTTGCATCTTGATACAGAAGGGAAAGAAGATATTTTTGAATTACTTGACCTTCTGTTTAAAAGAACAATAGAACCAGAATTGATAGATCCCACCTTTATCATAAAATTTCCAATTGAGACATCACCACTTGCAAAATGTTGGCCTGGAGAATCATCAATGGTTGAAAGGTTTGAATTATATATTGGTGGACTTGAAATTGCAAATGCTTATTCTGAACTTAATGACCCACTTGAACAGAAAAAACGTTTTCTTGAAGAGATGGAAAGACCGAGTGAAAGACCAAAGGTAGTTGATGAAGATTATATTGAAGCACTTGAATATGGAATGCCGCCTGCTGGTGGACTTGGAATAGGTATAGACAGACTTGTTATGATTTTAACAGGCTGTCTTTCAATAAGAGATGTTATCCTTTTTCCACTCCTTAGACCTAAGCAATGAGCTTTCACAGGATAAGAACCTCTTTTATCTGGCTTTCTTTTATAACAATTTTCTGCAGAATTGCAGGTCTCGTAAGAGAAATCATCACTGCTAAATTTTTTGGTACCACCGGTATCTATGATGCTTTTCTTATTGCATTTATGATTCCGAATTTTTTCAGAGGACTTCTTGCAGAAGGTGCATTGAGTACTGCTTTTATTCCTGTCCTTTCTGAACTGATTGCAAAAGGAGAAAAAAAAGAAGAAATTCTTAAAATAACGGGTGCCGTTTTTACATTCTTAATTCTTTCAACAACTGGCTTATATTTTCTGGTATTGGTTGGGAGCTGGGTTCTATTAAATTTTCTTTCTCTACCTGAAAAAATTGCTGAGATAATTTTTTTACTGAGGTTTACTTTTCCTTACCTCTTTTTTGTTTCTCTTGCTGCATGGGCAATGGGCGTGCTTAATGCCAGACATAGATTTGTCCTTCCTGGTTTAAATCCTATTGTTCTTGATTTCTGGTGGATTTTGAGTTTGTTTTTCTTTACAGGTTTTTTTGGTAATACCCTTGAACAAAAAATTTATGGACTGTTGATAGGTATCCTAATCGGAGGTGCAAGCCAGTTTATTTTTCAATTACCGCTTGTTTTTAGAAGTCATGGGCCAATTCTTTTAAATACACAATGGAAACATCCTGCAATATTAAGAATGGTTAAACTGTTTGCTCCGGTGATTATAGGAATGTCAGTAGGTCCCATTAATCTCCTGGTGGATTATTCGTTTGCCAGAAGTTTGGCGGCAGGAACTGTTTCAGCACTCTGGTATGCAACAAGAATATATCAGCTTCCTTTAGGAGTTTTCAGCATTTCCCTCGCCACAGTTTTACTTCCTCACTTATCTGGCGATGTTGCGGTAAGAAAAATCGAGCAGGTTAAAGAGAATATCCATAAAGGACTTGAACAGACTATTTACCTTCTTATTCCATCTGCGATAGGAATGATAGTATTCAAAAAAGAAATGGTTGAGGTGCTTTTTATGAGAGGACTATTTACCGAGTATTCTGTGAAAATTACCGCATACCCATTGATGTTTTTTAGTTTAGGACTTGTTTTCTATGGAATGGCAATAATCATTACAAGGGCTTTTTATGCCTACCATGATACAGCAACACCTGTAAAGGTTGGAATTATCAGTATCGCAACAAACGCTTTTTTAGACGCGATTTTGATGAAGTTCATGGGGCATGGCGGCATAGCGCTATCTACATCTGTTGTAGGACTGGAAAATTTTGTGCTTCTATGTCTTCTGTTTCAGAAAAAATTTGGACTCCTTGATACAAAAAGGTTATTAGCTGGATTTTTAAGGATTTTGATGGTTGGATTGTGCTGGGGTATAATTATTCTTACAATAAGAAATTTGCTTCTACCTTTGGGTGGTTTTGTGGTTATATGTGCAGGAGTTTTCTCAGGAGCTTTACTTTATCTCTTACTTACTTTCGTACTGAGATTTCCTGAAATACGCGGGCTAAATATTTTTAAATGGAAAACTTGATACTATTTTTCTTTTTAATTTTTTCAGTTGTAATCCATGAATATTCTCATGGGCTGGCTGCCTATTACAATGGAGACGATACAGCATATTTGATGGGAAGATTAACTCTCAATCCAGTAGCACATCTTGACCCAATTGGAAGCATAATTATGCCGTTATTTCTGGCACTGACTGTTGGCGTGCCTTTTGGATACGCAAAGCCAGTTCCAATAAATCCCTTAAGGTTCAGAGATTATCAAAAGGGTATAATGATAACAGCAGCTGCAGGGTGTACAGCAAATTTTCTGGCGGGTTTTGTTTTTGCGTTGGTCAGTGGACTTACAAAAGGGCTTGTTTCTCAGGTTTTTGAGCTTGCTTCCTTTATAAACTTTATTTTATGTTTTTTCAATCTCGTTCCTATACCACCACTTGACGGTTCAAGGTTGGTGGCTGTACTTTTACCACATAGAATAGGCGAGATTTTTGATAAAATTGAAAGGTATGGACTTTTTATAATTTACGCACTTGTTTTTGCAGGTGGGTTCAGATTTCTTGTACCTTTCTGTTCTTCCCTTGTGAACCATTTTTCATCGCTTGTGCATCTTAAATTTTAGAAAAACAGGAGTGATTATGGAAAAAACCGACTTTATAGAACTTTTGCATTTTCTCCATATTCTTTGCTGGCAGGCTCTTGGAAAGGTTGCGAATCCTGTGAGTGGGAAGCCAGAAAAAAATTTGCAGTTTGCAAAAAGATTAATTGATATTCTTGAAACATTGCAGGTAAAGACAAAAGGAAATTTAGAAGAAGACGAAAAAAAGATGCTTGATAATATTTTAACAGATTTAAGATTGAACTATGTGGATGAGTTGAATAAGGAAAGTCAGTCAACAAAAACCAGGGCCGAGCAAGAAAAAAAGGAAGATGGCCAGTCAGAAATTGAAAGAAAAGATCAGGGCAATTCCTGATTCCCCAGGGGTGTATCTTTTTAAGGATAAGGAAGGCAAAGTAATATATGTCGGAAAATCATCAAAATTGAGAAGTAGAATTAACTCCTATTTCATCACACCTTTTGAATATAAAAAAGCTTCTCTTCTTGAAGAGATCGCAGATATTGAGATCATTCCTGTGGCATCTGAAGGAGAAGCACTACTTCTAGAATGTGCTCTTATCAAAAGACACCAACCAAGATACAATGTAGAACTGAAAGATGGGAAAACCTATCCATGGCTAAAAATAACACGAGAAGATTTTCCTACCGTTGTTGTGATCAGAGAGAAAAAAAATTCAGTTGATGAATATTTTGGACCCTTCACGGATGTTAAAGGATTAAAACAGGTTCTGAGATTTGTCAGACAATATTATCCAGTAAGAACATGCAGAAAAAAGATTGCGGAAGGAAGAAAATCTAAACCTTGCACATTCTTTTTTGCAAAAAGATGTTGTGGCCCGTGTACCGGCAGTATTGACAGATTGGAATATCAGAAGATCGTTAATGGTATTAGAGCATTTTTTTCCGGTAAATATAAAAACTATATTAAACAACTAAAAAAACAATTGAAAGAAGCGATCAAAAAATGGGATTTTGAACAGGCAAAATTGATAACAGATAGGATTGGTCTCATTGAAAAAATGGCACAGCGACTTCCATGGAGAAGTGAAGATGAGCTTCTTCTATTTAGAAAAGAAAGCACATTACCTTTACTCGCAGAGAAACTTGGCCTCAAAAAAATTCCATCTATAATTGAGGGATACGATATATCTCATTTTAGCGGCAGCAATGCCACTGGGAGCAGGGTTGTGTTTAAGGGTGGAATACCGTACAAGGATGGTTATAGAAGATTTCGCATAAAGACGATTGAAGGAGTGGATGATTTTAAAATGCTCAGAGAAATTATCAAAAGGAGGTTTACTGACCCATCATTTGAAGAACGTCCAGATTTGATTTTGGTTGACGGTGGCAGAGGACAGCTGAATGAAGTTGTAGAAGAGCTAAAAACTTTAAAGGTTGAAATTCCTGTAATTGCCCTTGCAAAAAGCCAGGAGATTATTTATTCAAGTTTGCATCCCGAGCCATTGGTGTTACCAAAAGATTCAAGAGAACTTCATCTACTTCAGAATATCCGCGATGAGGCACATCGTTTTGCAAGAAGTTATCATCTGAAACTGCGGTCAATAAAAAAAAGATCTTGAATTTGGAAAAAATATGAAGTTCATCACTATTCCTAACGATCAGAAAGTTATAATAAAGGATTACACCAGTTTCTTGATATATCGTGTTCTTTTACAATATTGCATTTTGGACCAGGAATAATGATAAGATCTTTAATTTTTATTAGATTTTTCAGTGTAAAAGATTATACATTTTTTATTTTTTGATACGTTCTGGTACGCTGAGAACTGTAATTGTTCCTATAAAACTTCGTTACAGAATCTTATACCTCACAATTTCGGGTTCTTTCATTAAACCGCACGGTACAATCTGATATCCCTGATAAAATTCTTCCCTTTCAGCAACAAACTGGTAAGGTCCTGTCCATACAGGATATCTTTCTGAGAAATGTAATGGTCCATGAGAATTCCTTCTGTGTCCAAGAAGTTCTATCCCAAGGGTATGAGCTTTGCCATCTTTTATAAATTCTGTAATATCAACGTTGTTTGGAGGCCAGGCAATAATTCCTGCCTGTTTTCCATCAATAAGAATTCTGATAGCCGCAGCCCTATATTCTGGAATATTTAAGAAAATCTTCTGGTTTTCCTCAACCTTCGCTGAAATTTCATGCAGATATGTTATATTGCCTGAATAAAATATCAATCCTTGCTGTGTCCAGTCACCAATTTTAATTTTCTCTGGTTTTTGTATAATCACTGGATTGTTATTGCTTATTTTTACACCAAAATTTCCAAGTAGATAAATGATTTCAAATCCAGGATGATCTTCGCTATACAGTGTCTCAAGTATTAACTCGTTTTTTCCAGTTATCAAGATAGAAGGATCAATCTTTAAAACTCTCAATGATTTGTCGACCCACCATCCGTAATCCACATTAGAATGAATCTTAGTCCCATTAACGAAAATCTTATAGAGTTCCGGTTTTTCTATTGCAAGTTGTATTTCTCCATCCGGCAATGTTTCTATTTCAAAAACATATTTTAAAGTAACATTGATAGTTTTAACTTTTCTGTGTTGTTTTCTCGCCCAGGGTTGTATCATTGCGCCACCCCTCAGGGATATACCGAGCGCTTTTCTTACTTCTCTATCAATTCTCAATATTTCTTGCTCTGTTTGCCAATCTCTGCCTTGAATTTTCCATAATGGTTTATCAAGTACACAAACATTTGACTCTGACAACATTATTTTCCAGTATTCTTTCTCAATCCTGTGTTTTTCTATTTCTTGAAATTTTTCCTTTTTTTGAGCAGGTATTGAAATATCTATTTTGGGGATAACAAACAGTCTGCTTCCGATTGGAGCAAAAGAAGTTCTTATTGCATAACCTGAATTCTTTGTTATTACTTCAGCGTAGTACACTTTACCTGAGTCAGGATCAATCTCAAAAGGAGGATATTTCCATGATGGATTTCCAGAAATAACAACAGAATCATAGGAGATATTTCTTTCCAACGAGGTGGCATGTCTTTCTCTGAATGATTTCCATTCCATTGAGGTATTGCATACGAAAAGATAAAATGCTTTTTTATCTTCTCTGAGAAGATAAAGAATCTCTTTTATTTCATTACCACTCTGGTCAGTTATTGAAACTGTTCTTGTGCAATTATCAATTTCTGAAATTGCCTCTTTAAGGGTTGGTACTAATTTAAATTCATTATGTTGTACCTCTGTTTTCCTTGCGTCAACATATTCTGGGAATTTTTCGACAAAAATAACTTTTCCACCAGCATCTTTGAATTGCTTCAGAATTTTTAGTGTGGAACTTCTTATGGTATGTAGTGGTGGGACAAGTATTGCCTTGTAAATTGCTTTGTTTACCTTAAATACAGGTTGACCATCTACCCTTGATATTTTTGCCCATTTTGAAAGAATTTCTTCATCACCATAATCAAAGTCTATATGAGATGCAAGAAGTGTGTCGCAGAGATTTTCAAACATTTTATCGTATTCCATTATATCTTGCTGCCTTTCCCATATTTTTTTCTCCATGTTCCATTGAGGCATTCTGAATATACACCACATACTTTCAATTGGATGGATTACAAGAAGGTTTCTTACTTCCTGACCATTTGTCATTATCAGGTGAATCCTGGCAAAATAATCCTCCACCTTGTTATAAAATTGCCACCAAGGTGATTGATAGAAAATACTTGCTGGATAATCCCTCTTTGCTTCACCAAGCATCGTATACCAGGAAAGATGCTGGCATCTTAAATTTATTCCAAGCGCAATCTGCCAGTCACCAAGTGCCTTATGTCCTGCAAAAGGAAAATCCCAACCAGTACAACCATATGTTTCTGTAAGGCGCCATTTCCTTCCGAATTGTCTTGCAATGGAACTGACTTGTTTTGCAGTATTAAATTCTCTCCTGTGTTCAGTAAGGAGATCCATTCCTGGCGCCTGCATATACTCGTAAAACCTCATACAACTGCCAACAACGTTAGTTTGAGATGAAAGTGTTTCTTCTGAAAGGACATGTCCGGTGAATAAAAGATTATTTTTTTCACACCACTGTCCAATTTGTTTCGCAAATGCGTCAACAAAAAGATGGGTGATACAATCGTGATAATGGTACCGTGCTATTGAGATTTTTTCCTGAAGGATGTCAAAATAGATTTCAGGAAGAAAATCCAGAATTTCATAACCATATCTTTTTTTAAATACAATCGGTAGTTTTTCGGTCCAGGGAACTGCAACAACAAATTCAGGTTTATCCTGATATACATAAAACATTGCACCATAGTTTGGTTCATCTGTAAAAATACCCGGTATTACCTTGCCAAAATATTTTCCACTGAACTCTTTATATTTTTCATAAGTGGTTTTAATAAATTCTTTGACTGCTTCATGATTCATTGTATCAAGGTAGGTATAACCATTGTACCAGGGACTTTCTTTTTGGGTTTCAATAGTAAATACAAGATATACCATGGAGTCCTTTGGTTTTAACTTCTCTCTTTGTTTTACCTTTCTATAGTTTTTTATCAATTCATTCTCAAATTCAATTTCAAAAATACCAGCGATATTTTTTGTCCATTTAATCCTTTTAGGGTCTTTTATTATTTTCATGCAAAGGTATTTCATCCTGTATTTTGGATTTTTTGTTACAAGTCCACCAGCGGCACCGGATGGCCATCTATCTTCATCGTAAAGATATGCAAACATGTTCAATTTTTCTGCTTCCTCAGCGCACGCATTTATACAGTTAAACCAATCCTGAGAAAGATATTCTGTGTTGAGACCAACCCTGGAATGCATGAAAAATCCACCAAGCCCCATTTCCTTCATAATTCTAATCTGCCATCTTAATTCCTCGGGGTTGAGTTCTCCATTCCATGCCCAGAATGGAGCACCTCTGTAAACATTATCTGGATTCGAAAGTTTATCAAAAATATTTCCGAATGTCTTTTTCATCTAATTTCCTTTTTGGTTGTTATGAAACACTTATTTTAAATATGATACAACGAAAAATGTTCTGATTCAAAATTCTAGATATACGATGAAAACAAGCATCTTTCTCATCAAAACAGGTTCGGAAATGTTGTTTTTTGACAAACAATTTTAATGGGTGTAGAATACCTTTAATAAAATTTCTGCATTCCATTACTAATTAAAAGGAGGAATTATGAAGGTTGCTATTAACGGATTTGGTAGAATTGGAAGACTTGTTTTGAGAGCAGCTGTGGAAAAAAGTGTAAAAGATTTTGAAGTAGTGGCACTGAATGATATCACGGATGCAAAAACAAACGCACATCTTTTTAAATATGACTCAAACTATGGAATCTTTCAGGGGTCAGTAGAGGTGAAAAATAATGAAATTGCAATAAATGGGAAGCCATACAAGGTTCTTGCTGAAAAAGACCCGAAAAATCTTCCCTGGAAACAATTAGGAGTTGATATTGTTGTTGAATCAACAGGTCTTTTTACAGAAGCAGAAAAAGCAAAAGCTCACATTGAAGCAGGCGCTAGAAAAGTTATCATTACAGCACCTGCCAAAGGTGAAGATGTAATGATAGTGATCGGTGTTAATGAGTCAATGTACGACCCGGCAAAACACAATATTATTTCAAATGCTTCCTGTACAACAAATTGTCTCGCTCCAATGGTGAAGGTTCTGGATGATGCATTTGGAGTTGTAAAAGGTTTGATGACAACGATACATGCTTATACAAATGACCAGAGGATACTGGATCTTCCACACAAAGACCTTCGCAGGGCAAGAGCAGCTGCACTTTCAATGATACCAACAACAACCGGTGCCGCCAAGGCAATAGGAAAGGTAATTCCAAAATTGAATGGTAAACTCAATGGCATTGCGATTAGGGTTCCAACATCGACGGTTTCTCTTGTAGATTTTGTTGCGCAGCTTGAAAAGAAGGTGGATGAAAAAACAGTAAACGAGGCATTCAAAAAAGCGTCTGAAACATCTCTTAAAGGTATTTTACAGTATTGTGATGAACCACTTGTTTCCAGGGATTTTCTGAAAAACGAACATTCCTGCATTTTTGACGCACCTTCTACATATGTCATTGATGGTGATATGGTGAAGGTTTTTGGATGGTATGATAATGAGTGGGGATATAGCTGCAGGATTGTAGACCTGTTAACCATGATCAGTAAGAAAGGATAAGTTTCCAGGAGGAAACTATGGAACTGATAACTGTTAAAGATAAGGACTATTCAGGAAAGCGTGTATTTGTACGTGTTGATTTTAATGTACCACTTGATAAAAATCAAAACATTACAGATGATACCAGAATAAAAGCAGGACTTGATACCATAAATTATCTTTCAGGTCAAAAAGCAATTGTTATTCTTGCGTCACATCTTGGTAGACCAAAAGGAAAACCTGAACCATCAATGAGTCTTCTACCAGTTGCTAAACGCCTTTCAGAACTTATTGGCAAACAGGTTAAATTTGCAACTGATTGTGTGGGGCCAGAGGCAAAAAGGATTGTGGATACTGCCAGACCAGGTGATATCATATTACTTGAGAATTTACGTTTTCATGAAGGAGAAGAAGCAAACGATGAAAACTTTTCAAGAAGTTTGGCAGAATTAGCAGATTGTTATGTTAACGATGCTTTCGGTTCATCTCATCGTGCTCATGCTTCAATTGTTGGCATTACAAATTACCTCAAAGATAAAGCAGCAGGTTTTCTTATAGAAAAGGAAGTCGATGCTCTCAGTAAGCTTCTTGAAAATCCTACAAGACCTTTTTTGCTTATCATAGGCGGTGCAAAAGTGAGTGATAAGATTGGGATGCTGAAAAATTTACTTGATAAGGTTGATACAATTATAACAGGCGGAGTGATGGCATATACTTTTATCAGAGCGAATAATTGGGAAACAGGTAATTCAAAAGTAGAATATGATTCAATCCCCCTTGCCAAGGAAATTTATAAAGAGATAAGAAAAAGGCATTTAGAGTTTCATACTCCTCTCGACCATGTGGTTGCTGATAAGATTGCTGAAGATGCACACTACTTTACAACTGAAAGGGGTACTGTACCGATTGGCTGGATAGGAGTTGATATAGGACCTCAGGCTCTTTGGGAGTATACCGATTGTATAAAAAGAGCAAAAACTATATTCTGGAACGGGCCTATGGGTGTTTTTGAAATTGAACCATTCGCAAAGGGCACTATTGAAATTGCAAAAGCAATTGCTGAAAGTGATGCATATGCAGTCATAGGTGGTGGTGATTCAATCGCAGCGGTTAACAAAGCAGGTGTTGCTCATAAAATATCTCATATATGCACGGGTGGTGGTGCATCTCTTGAATTTCTTGAGGGTAAAGGACTACCAGGGATTGATGTACTGAAAAAGTGAGGAAGAATTGACAAGACCATTGATTGCGGGTAATTGGAAAATGTATAAAACTCCTTCTGAAGCAGAAGAATTTGCCCTGGAATTGAAAAAGGTTACTACTTATAATGACAGAGATGTGCTTGTATGTCCACCTTTTCCTGCTTTAGCATGTGTTCGTAAAATTCTTGACGGTACGAATATTTATATTGGAGCGCAAAATGTCTATCCTGCAAAAGAAGGTGCGTATACGGGTGAGGTTTCGCCTGTTATGCTTAAGGATGCTGGAGTACATTATGTGATATGCGGGCATTCAGAAAGGCGTCAGATTTTTGGGGAGACAGATGATTTTATTTCTAAAAAAGTTAAGATTGTCGTTGAATACGGAATGATACCCATTTTGTGTATAGGAGAGACATTACAGCAAAATGAGGCAGGGGAGACATTCAAAGTTGTTGAACAACAATTAAGAGAAGGATTAAAGGATATATCGGGTGTTGAAATAACAAATGTAGTGATTGCCTATGAACCCGTGTGGGCGATAGGAACAGGAAAGAATGCTACACCACAACAGGCACAGATAGTCCATGCTTTCATTAGAAAAACTCTTAAAGAAATGTTTGGAGATGTTGCCGCGGATATTCGTATTCTTTACGGCGGAAGTGTAAAGCCAGAAAATATCGATGAATTAATGGCAGAGATAGATATTAATGGTGTACTTGTTGGTGGAGCCAGTTTGAAAATAGATTCTTTTTCAAGGATAATAGGTTTTAATAAAGTTCGTTCATTGATGTGAGGCTTATATGATGACATTTCTTGTTATTGTACATCTTCTGATATCGATTTTGTTAATTGGGGCTGTGTTACTTCAGAGCGGTAAAGGATCATCTATGGCGAATGTTTTTGGTGGCGGAGGAATGGAGACAGTCTTTGGTGCAGAAACACCAGCAATTATGAACAGGATTACAACGGTTCTGGCGATTCTGTTTATGATCAATTGTATACTTCTTACAACGGTATCCTTTAAATATAGTGGCCCTTCAGTGATTCAAAGAGAACTTCAAAAGCAAACAACGCCTTCAGAACAACCTGTTAAACCGATATCTCCAACAACACCTACAAGAGATGTGCCCCCGGCACAGGAAAATTAGTTTATTTGTTTTGTTTTTTTTGCATATTTTCTCTTTATCTGGAACAGGAAAAGGCATTCAGGGTGGTTCCATTGTCATTTCTGCTTCTTCTATACCTAAATCTTTCAATCCTATCGTAGCAAAAGAAACAAGTACCACCTTTATAACCTCTTTTATTTTTGAAGGACTTACGTCCACGGATGGTGTTACTCAGGAAATTAAACCAAATCTTGCTGAATCATGGAATGTGGAT
>JAOAAW010000031.1 GCA_026418655.1 bacterium
GCATATAGAAACAAGCATTGATATATTGTCGGATATGATAAGAAATGCGCTTTTTGATCCAGAGGATATAGAAAAGGAACGAAATGTTATTATTGAAGAAATTAATATGTACAGGGATATTCCAGCAAGACATGTGTATGAATTGCTGGATTCTGTTATGTTTGTAAATCATCCTCTTGGAACATCAGGCCTCGGTACACCTGAAACACTCAGAAATATTAATAGAAAGGACCTGATAACTTACACAAATACTTTCCATACAGGTAGGAATATCGTTGCAAGTTTTGTAGGAAAACTTGACGAAAATGAATTATTACGCCTCGCTGAAACCTATCTTGGAACAATTCCAGAAGGTGAAAAAACCTCCTTTCAACCGTTCAAAGAGTTTCAAAAAAACAACCGATACAATATCAAGAAAAAAGATACAGAGCAGTGCCATTTTTGCATCGGCTTTTATGCTTATCCAAGGGAAGACAAAAGGAAATTTCCACTTGCGGTTGCAAACACAATTCTTGGCGGGAATATGAGCAGCCGACTTTTTAATGAAGTGAGAGAAAACCGAGGACTGGTATATGATATCAGAAGCCAGACTAAAAGTTTTTATGATACAGGAGCCATAATCATTTCAGCAGGATTGAAACCAGAGAATCTGAATGAGTGTCTGAAAATAATAAAAGACCAACTTAATATTATCATGGACGAAAAAGTTAGAGAAGAAGAAATTTCAAGAGCAAAAGAGTTTTTAGTATCACAATTCTTAATGGGTCTTGAGGATACTATGGAATATATGCTCTGGATTGGTGAACAAAAAGCAACCAGAACCAGGATGCTGTCAATAAAAGAAGTTGAAGAAAATATCCGTAGCGTCACTGTTGATGATATCCAGAAGGTATGCAGAGAAATTTTTAGCGGCACCCACTTTTTTGCAATGATTAGCCCAGAGGACAAAAGTGAAGATGTTTTTAAAATCATGGAGGTCGGAAAATGATCAAGAAGGATTTTGTTGAAGAAATAGCAAAGGAAACAGGTCTGAGTAAGTCCATGATAAGAATGATTGTTGAAAAATTTATTGATCAGATCAGGGAGTCCCTTCTTAAAAAAGAAAGGATTGAGCTCAGAAACTTCGGAGTATTTAAGGTTAAAAAAGTAAAACCTAAAAAGGGTCGCAATCTTAGAACAGGGGAACAAATTCCTGTTCCCGAAAGATGGAAGGTTACCTTCAAACCATCCAGAATCTTCTTGCAGCTAAATTCTGAAAATCCTGAACAGGTTCTTCCTTTTGATTCATCAGAAAAGAATGAAAAGATTGGGGAAAAGTAGTTCATTCATCATTAAACTGGTTGTATTAATTGTTGTTATCCTCCTTTCAATTGCCTGCAGAGAATCTTTTGCAGAAACAAAAATCATTGCAAGAGAAGGTGCAGGTGTTTTACTCGAACAGGATGGACAAAGAGTTCTTTTGCTTAAAGGAAACCCATACGAAATTGGATACCAACATGGCAAACTGCTAAAAAAGGAAATAGAAGAACTATCAACCATCATTTTGAGTATTTCTTTAGCTATGCATCCTGACTGGCTTTTTCAGGCATGGGAAAGATCAAAAAAGTATATTCCAGAAAGATATATAAGAGAAATGGAAGGTATCTCAGCAGGTTCTGGAGTTCCGGTTGAAAAAATTTTTCTTACAAATATTTTTCCTGAAGTTTCTCATTGCTCTGGAATTTATCTTGGAGCGAAAGCAACAGGAAATGGGAAAGTTTTTCATGTAAGAATTCTTGACTACATAACTGAAGGCTGTTTACAGGAATATGCTACCGTAATGCTGGTCAGTCCAAATAAATATAATACTTTTATTTCTGCAGGATTTGCTGGATTTATAGGAGTCGTAACAGGAATGAATGATAAAAAGATTTCTATCGGCGAGATGGGTGGTGCTGGCTATGGAAGCTGGGATGGTATGCCAATGACACTCCTTTTCCGGAAAGCACTTGAAGAATCAAAATCCTTATCAGATGTAATAAAAATATTTCAAAATACTCCAAGAACATGCGAATATTATTACCTTATCACGGACGGAAAAATTCCTGATGCCCGTGGACTATATGCTACAGCTGAAAAATTTGAAATTTTGACTCCGGGACAACACCATCCTGCTCTACCTGCACCATTCCCGAATGATACAATCTTAATGACAGGCTCTGACAGATACCCTGTTTTAAGGGAACGTATAATGAGAAATTATGGAAACATTGATTTAATTAACTTGATTGAAATTATCAAAAGACCCGTATCAATGAGTGGAAATCTTCATAATGCAATATTCCTGCCCCAGAAACTTAAAATGTTTCTTGCTGTGGCAGATAGACCATATAAAGAAAACTTTCAGGCGTGTAATCAGAAATATTTTGAATACGATATGAAGAAATTGATGAAATATTTTCCTTTGTTTTCAAAGAAAATTCCTTTGAAAGCCCCCTATACGGCTAAAAAATCCCGGGAACCAGAAATGATAGATGGCATATTGAAAGCGGGAAAAATAAGGTCTTTTAATCCCGCTTATTATGAGGAACTCAAAAATTACCTGGATACATTCAAATTTGAAATCGAAGACATACCTTATAGACTCACCCTGAAATATTCCACACCTGACTGCGATATTTTTGAACTCACTTTTCCTTCACCTGTAAAAACTCCATTTCCACAGTTGAATAGCGTTTACGGAGAATACTATAAAAACCGGCTGAATAAAAATACTCAATGTGTTGTTCTTCTTGACGTTCAGAAAGGGAAACTCCTGTTGCCCAGAGTAATTGCATATAAACTTGCCTGTTCAGGAGTTAACTCCCTGATTCTGGAATTACCTGTTTTTGCAACTGTAAGAAGAACTATTGACAAAAAGGATTTGAATGCTGAAACAATACCTCAATTTATAAAGCAGGCGGTAAACGATATTCGTGTAGCATCCTCCTTGATGTCGACCTTGGAAGAGAACTCAAAGGGTGTAAATCTCTGTGGAATAAGTTTCGGAGCAATAATTGGTGCACTTGCAGCAGGAATTGATGGAAATTATGATAAGTTATGTCTAATTATGGGTTCAGGCGGAGTGTATGATATTGTAGCAAATCAAAAAGAATTTTCTTCCGCTTTTTCAAAATCAATATCAATGCCAGAAGAATTGGTAAAGATAATTCTTACACCTTTTGACCCGATAACCTATGTAAAGAGATTATCCAATACAAACATCCTCATGATTAATGCTGAAAAAGATGAAATTGTACCCAAACACTCAGTAATATCATTCCATGAAAAATTAAAAAATAAAGAGATTATCTGGTATCCATGTACACATTACGGACTTCGTTCATATATCTATGATGTTTTAGAAAATGTTAATGAATTCTTCTTGAATGAGGAGTAAAAATGAGAAAATTGGCAAAAACAGGAACTGTCTACACTGGTAGAAATCTTGATTATATTGCCTTCCCACTGGGCGGTATAGGAGCGGGTATGATATGTATTGAAGGAAATGGAAGTTTTTCACATATCTCGTTAAGACATAAACCAAAACTTGAGAAGTACGTCTATATGTTTGCTGCATTTGCGGTCAAAGGAAAAACTGCAAGAGTCATTGAAGGACCTGTGCCTGAATGGAAATTTTTTAGCATACCGGGTGCAGGCAACGGTCTCGGTAATACAAACTTCGGACTGCCTCGATGCATAACCAGAAGCTTTACTGCAAAATTTCCTTTTGCCTTTATCAAAATGCTCCACCCTGAATTACCAGTTAAAATTGACATTTGTGGATGGAGTCCGTTTATTCCCTGTGATCCTGATAATTCCTCACTTCCAGTAGCAGCAGTTGAATACACATTTAAAAATATATCTTCAAAAAGAATCAGAGGAATTTTTTCCTTCCATTGCAAGAATTTTATGGCTGATGAAATAACAAAAGGAAAAGGTATGATAATGAGTAATGGCTATGAACTTTTTCAGGAAAAAACTGAATCTGAACCACATAAAGAAGGTCATTTTGTTGTTCAAATTTCAAATCTAAAAACAACGACAAGTCTATGGTGTGGTAGTGGTAGCTTTCTTGACACTCATCCCCTTTTATGGAAGGATATCCTTAGCGCAGAGTGCGTTGAGAATAAAATTGACCAGGATTTTGTCCCTGGTGCAAGTATCTTTACAGAGGTCATACTGAAACCAGAAGAATGTAAAACGATACCTGTTCTTTTTTCCTGGTATGTACCAATCAGTGATGTAAAGACAGGAACGGACTGTGAAGAATGCCATCGGCCATGGTACACAGCAAAATTCAACAGCATTAAAGAGGTTACTGACTACTGGGCAGTCAATTATAAAAAACTGAAAACAACAACCAAATTATTTACTCAATCATTTTATCTTTCTTCCATTCCACCTGAAATTAAAGACGCAGTCAGTTCAAATTTATCAATTCTGAAATCTCCAACAGTATTAAGACAAAAAGATGGAAGATTATGGGGCTGGGAAGGATGCTGCGAAGATAAAGGATGCTGTCCTGGGTCATGTACACACGTCTGGAATTACTGTCAGGCAATTGCTCACCTTTTTCCGTCACTTGAAAGAACATTGAGAGAAACAGAATTTTTTGAAAACCAGGATGAAAATGGACATCAAAACTTCAGGGCCCTTCTCCCTATCAGACCCAATAATCATGATTTTTATTCAGCCGCAGATGGTCAATTGGGTGGAATTATGAAGGTATATAGAGAATGGAGGATTTCGGGTAACCAAGATTGGCTAAAAAAGATGTGGCCCAAAGTTAAAAAAAGTCTTGATTATTGCATAAAAACATGGGACCCCCAACAAAATGGATATCTTAAATATCCTCACCATAACACCTATGACATTGAATTCTGGGGCCCAGACAGCATGTGCTGCAGTTTTTATTGTGGCGCCCTAAAAGCAGCAATGATTATGGCAGAACATTTAAAAG
>JAOAAW010000033.1 GCA_026418655.1 bacterium
AGTTTAATCAGAGAAATTTATTATACCATTCAGTTAAAAAAGAGAATTCTTACCAAACATTTACAGGATGAAGAAAAAATTCTCCAATAACACAGAAGAATATAAACAGCTGCTTTCCATCTTTAATTCCCTTGATGAAGTGATATATGTGGTTGATCCTGAAAATTATGAAATTCTTTATGTCAATCCAGTAGTAAAAAAATCTTTCGGGAATGTTATAGGTGAAAGATGCTATGAAGCGTTCCAGAATCTTAATAAACCTTGTACTTTTTGTACCAATAAATACATCTTTGGTCCGAATGCAAAACCGGTTTATATCTGGGAATTTCAGAATAAGGTAAACAAAAGATGGTACAGATGTATCGATAGAGCATTAACCTGGATTGATGGAAGAAAAGTCCGTTTTGAGTTAGCAATTGATATTACAGATAAGAAACTTATTGAAGAATCTTTGCGAGAGAATGAACGAAGATACAAAGATCTTTGGAACAACGCACCTGTCGCGTATCACATAGTTGACAGAAACGGCATAATTATGGATGTTAACAAAACTGAGCTTAAACTGCTCGGCTATAAAAAAAATGAAATGATAGGTAAACCAATTTTTGACTTTATCACTCCTGCCCAGAGAAAACAGGCGTATCAAAGGTTCCTTAAGAAAATTAAGGGTGAAAAAGTTGAAAGTACTTATGATAGAATTTACCTTAAGAAAGACGGTACCCCTCTTTATGTTTCAATTTACGACGTACCTGAAAAAAATGGAAAGGGCGAAATTATCGGTATGCGTACCGCAATGATTGATATCACAGAATTGAAAAAACTGGAACAAGCATTAAAAGAAGCATCACTCAAAGATGAGTTAACAGGACTTTATAACAGGAGGGGTTTTTTTACACTTGCTGAACAGGAAATTCGCAGAACCCAGAGAAACAAAAAACCCTTCTTTATACTTTTTATTGATTTTGATAGGTTGAAGAATATCAATGATACAAAAGGACATCTTATTGGTGATCAGGCATTGAAGAAACTTGGAGAAATTCTAAAAGAAACATTCAGAAAATCAGATATTATTGCAAGAATTGGTGGGGATGAGTTTGTGATTCTTGCGCCCGAAATCAAAAATGAGGAAGAGGTAAAGATCCTTATTTCACGTTTGAGAGATAAAATAAAAGTTCATAACAGTGAAACCAGCGGATTATATCAGATTTCAATCAGTATTGGCAGTGTGCAATATACTGGTAAAGAGCCGCCTGTGAGCATTGATAAACTTCTTGCTCTTGCCGACAAAAAAATGTACCAGGAAAAAAAGGATAAATTTAAAACATTGAAAAATATCTCTGGAAGTATATTTGACTGGTCTTAATTGCATATCTACCATGATTAAGATTGAAAATTTTCATCAAGATGCTATAATTTTTCCTAAATCTATTTGCCGCCTTAGCTCAGTGGTAGAGCAGGGCACTTGTAATGCTCAGGTCCGCGGTTCAAATCCGCGAGGCGGCTATTGTAAGATATACTATATAATCCACCATGCTGTAATCTGTCTTTCAGTGGAAAAATTTGTTTACCAATAAAAACATTCCATGCAGGAACATAGTAAAATAAATTTCAATTGGAAAACCTCTTGCCCTTGGATACCAATTCTCATTATAGTCATCAAGATACATATGCGCAGTTTGGGATAGTTTAAGGAATTTGTACTATTTTCTGAAAAATTCAGAAATGACAAAAAGGTCCTTTTCTGATAAAATTGTCCTTATCTGTTTGAGACTAAAATGAAAGCATGTTTTTCTTGCTTTTTTTTAATATTTTTAATAAGTGTATTATTCTCTTACGCTCATGAAAATTTTGTCTTTTCCCGGCATCCAAGATTTTTGTATACAAGCGTAGAGATTGAAAACATAAAAAAAGATTCCTCAAAAAGTATTGAAATACAGAATATCATAAAGCAGGCAGATAGTATCCTTGATGAACCATTGAGAGTTCCTGAAAAAGAAGGTGACTGGATTTTCTACTATGCCTGTCCGAAGGATGATGCCACGCTGAAGGCTGAAACAGAAAGCAGACATATCTGTCCTGCATGTGGCCCAGTTTATACTGATGCGAGAGCCAGTACCGCATAGCGAACCTATGTCAACTATAAGATTGACAGAGATTGTCTCGTGCTGGCAAAAGCATATGCATTTACAGGTAATGAAAGGTATGCTGAAAGAGTTAAACAGGTATTGCTTAAACTTGCTTCACTATATCCATCTTTTATAAGACATGATAGATGGGGAAGAAGAGGCATGCTTGCTGTTGTGGGTGGAAGAAGATATGCTCAGAATCTTGATGAGGCAGTTTCAGCAATAGATTTAGCCAGTGCGTATGACCTTGTTGCAAACGCTCAATGTTTTTCTGATGAAGACAAAAGGATCAGTGAGAAACTTTTGCAGGATATTGTAAGAGAGATATTGAGATTTCAAATCTTCCATGGTGGCAGAAATAATCATCAGACCTGGTTCAATGCCGCATACACAGTTGTTGGACTTGTGACAGGCGATGAATCTTTAATAAATGAAGGGATTTATGGGAAATATGGGCTTTTATGGCAGATTGAAAACAGTGTTACAAAGGATGGCTTATGGTATGAAGGTACTATTGCATACCATTTCTATGCATTGCAGGCAATACAGTATACACTTGACGCAGCAAAAAGAGCGGGTATTGATTTTTCAAAAAACGAAAGATTGAAATCAATGTGGCTGGGACCAATTAATCTTGCATATCCTGATGGGAATCTTCCAGTTTTCCACGATAGTGATCCTGCAAATCTTAAAAATTACCAGGTTTTCTTTTTATGGGGGTTCAGATATTTTGGAGATAACATTCTTGCCCGGTATGGTGGAATTCAATTACAGGAGAGTCAGCAGAGAAATCCTGGGAGTGTTAATCTCTCTGATATCGGTATAGCCATTTTGAGAAAAGGGAAGGACAATAAACAGGTTTGTGTGATGATGGACTATGGCCCACACGGAGATAGCCATGGCCATCCTGACAAATTAAATATTGTTTTGTTTGCGAACGGAAAGGAATTTTTGCTTGATCCAGGAAGAATCAGTTATAGTGTGCCTGAATATAAAACATGGTGCAGAACTACCCTTGCTCATAACACGGTTATAATAGATGAAAAGAACCAGCTTCCGACAGAGGGAAAACTTGTATTTTTTGAAAACACTGAAGATTATTCTGCTTGTTTTGCCTCCTGTAATTCTGCCTATCCTGGCTATTTATTGAAAAGGTTTCTTGTATTGACAGAAGATTTTCTTATTGATGTTTTTACGGTGGAAGGAAAGAAGAAAGCAAAGATTGATTGGATAATTCACTTCAGAGGACAGATCAAAGACAGCAAAGATTTTCTTCCAATAGAATTTCAAAATTCAAAGGATGGGTACATGCATCTGAGAGATGTGAGAAGGTTTAATAGAAGGGATGAAACACTTTCCATAGAGATTTCCCAGGACAAAAATAATTGCATAAGAATATTTATGTGCAACACAAAAAATTCAGAAATTCTTACAGGAACCGGTATTGGCTATCATCTTAGAGATAGTGTGCCTTTCTTGTTACAGAGAAAGGATACAGATATGACTGTTTTTGTTACTGTTTATGATTTTTCTTCCATAATAAAGCAGGTTCAAACCATACCCATTTATGGGGAAAAAAATAAAAAAATTTCCATGAATGAAGCATTGGGACTGAAAATTGTACTTCCTGAAAAAACCTTTGAAATAGGAATTGATTTGAGAGACAGAATTTCTGATAAGACCTTTTTCAATGGCAAAAAATTTCAAAGATTGTCATTCAGAAAAATCTAATCTTTTATGAAACCACCACCTATCAGTATATCATCTTTGTAGAATACAGCTGCCTGCCCGGGTGTAATTGCCCTTTGTGGTTTATCAAAGTGAACGAGTATCTCATTGCCTTTTTCAGGATAGATTTTTGATACTGCTTCACGGTGTTTGTATCTGATTTTTGTTTTCACTTTCATCGGTTCCCTCAAATTTTCTACACCTACAAAATTGACCTCACCTGCAACAAGTTTATCTCTATACAGGGATTTTTCTTCGCCGACAATGATTGTGTTTTCTTCTGCAAGGATTTTAATGACATATAAAGGGTTTCTGCTTGCAATTCCAAGTCCTTTTCTCTGCCCGATTGTATAATGAATGATACCCTTGTGTGTTCCAAGGACATTTCCTTTTTCATCAACAATTGGGCCCTTTTCTGCCTTGTCAAAAAGAAAAATTCTGTTTCCCGCGATGAAGTCCTGACTTTCTTTTTTTTCAACAATTTTTAGACCCTGTTTTCTTGCAATTTCTTTCACCTGTTCTTTTGTAAAATTCCCAAGCGGAAAAATAACCCTTGAAAGCTGTTCCTGGGTTAGAAGAAAAAGAAAATAACTCTGGTCTTTATTCCTGTCATTTGCTTTTTTTAAAATGAATCTTCCAGAACCTTTATCAAACTCAACATTGGCATAATGGCCTGTTGCAAAGAAATCAAATGCAATTCCTTTTTTTTCAAGTTCCTGAATTATGAAAGAAAACTTAACAAACCTGTTGCATACCACACAGGGATTGGGTGTTCTGCCTGAAAGATATTCTTTTTTAAAATAGTCAATTACCCTTTTCTTGAATTCCTCTCTTGCATCCACAAAGTGTATGTTTATTCCGAGGATTTTGCTTATTTTTTCAAGTTCTTCAATCTCTTTTTCTTCCGGTCCATAACAGGAAGATTTGTTTCTGCATTCTGCATGGTATTTACCATCCCAGGTTTTCATAAACACGCCTTCAACAGAATAACCCTGTTGCTTTAACAAAAGTGCAGCAACAGTTGAATCCACACCACCGCTCATTCCTACAATGACTTTTTTCTTCATAACTCAAATTATATTGTTTTTCAAAAAACTTGACAAAATTCTTTTAAATTGTTAACTTTTTGACTACCAACGCAGGAGGACGAAATGAGAAAAATTATGATGTTGTTGATTGTTCTTATGGCAGGTGCTTGTTTTTCAGCGCAGCAGAATGAAATAGAAAAGGTTCTTGGTTCAAAAGCAGATGATTGGAGCATATCAGGAGCAAAATACTCTTATGATATTAAGGATGGTTCTCCAATTCTTGTCACGGCTAAGGATGGATATGTTATTATTACTGGAAAGAATCTATATGACACCCAATCTGAATATAAATTATCCTTTTATCTTTCGCCTGAGAAACCTTATGGCTCAAGTATCAGTGTTTCTGTTGGGTGTGCTGACTTGCCTGATAAAACAAAACAGTCATTTAATGCATCAGTAAGTGCTCCGCACGACTTAAAGTACATTGCCTACAGTTTCAATATTCAACCGGATGCAGGGAAAACGCAACATGGGAATCTATATTTTAAGGCATTTTCTGACATAGATTTGAGCTGGCCTGATGAAATAAGAAAAAATATTGAATGGCAGATAGCGAATGCACCAAAGATAAATGAGATCCTTCATACAATGAAACTTGTTATTGATAGGGGTTTATTCAGGGTTTATCTTGATGGAAGATTCGTTGGCCAATTGAGGGCAAAACACCAGATACAGGAAAAAGGGACGATCAAAATTACGATGTACTATGGTGCGAAACTTGTAAGTATGAATGTTGGCAAGCCATTACAATTTGATGAAAGATTTTTCCCACTGGAAATATCTGGATTTGTAAATAGTTCTACAGTTATCAAAGGATTGAGATTAGCAAAAGGTCAGATTGAAGATTTGAAAAAAAATCTATTGAAAGGAGAAGTGCCGTTTATATTGGCAGAAACAAAGGAAAGAAATGATCATATTGACCTTGGTGCAAGCTGGGTGCAGTTTGGTGCGATAAAGGGATACATAGCAGCATGTTTCGGTACATTTGGCGGTAGATGGGTTTCAGCGGATAGAATAGAACCTTCAAGGTTCTGCTTGTATGTTCCTTATGCAAGGTACAAAGCACTTCATATCATAGGAACTTTTGATGGCGAAAAAAATAATGTTCCTATTATAACAGCGCAGTTTTACAGACCCAATGCAGGTCATCCTTTTAATTTTTCTGGCAAAGTTCCCATCTATTCAGCAAAATCAGGTGCTGAAAAGGTTTATCCTGTAAAACTTGAAAATGGACAGGTTATTAATCTGTTTCATACTATTGTGCCGATAGATCCTGGTGCTATGGATTGGTTTTCTGACCTTGACAGGGTTGGTCTGGAATTAACAAAACAGGTCCAACCATACCGTGCATATCCTGACCCACTTGAGTACAGCTGGCATCCTGCTGGACTTCCCAGTGGTGTACATATTTATGCTGCAACCCTTGAAGCGGTTGAAACAGATATTGATTTGAAACCTGATGCCGCAGGTCATGTCTGGACAGCACCATCCAGGCCTTCTTATACAGCCAAAGTTACCAATAGGACAGGTTCAGACAAAAATATTGAATTGCAGGTTTCAACAATTGATTATGACGGGATAGATAAGTCCATACAGAAGCAATCCATAAAGTTGAAACCATATGAAACGGGCACCGTAAATTTTTCATTGAACCCAAAACGATATGGTTTACATTATTTGAATGTTACCTGTTCATCCGATAATGAAAGATATGTCTGTTCAAGAAATTTTGCTTATCTTCATCCTGATACAAGGGAAAGGGGAAACTGGAGTGAAGGAAAGGGTCCGATTTTTGGATACTGGAACTGGTCTGGTGCACATGACACGCCAGACCTGAAAACCGAGCTTATTGTGATGGCACAGGCTGGCGCAGAAACAAATCTTACAACATACAGAAATGCAAGTCCGGAAATAAGAGAACTTGCTGAAAAATTAGGATATGTTTCTTATAAAGCATTTGATGGTGGTGTGATATATGTAAATAGTTTTGCCTATGCAAACGCTAAATACTATGACCCGAAAAATCCAGAAGCAACACAGAAATGGCTGATTGAAGAACTGAAGAAATACAGGGTGGAAAAAAGTCCAATAAACAAACCAGAATATATTCTGTTCTTTCCTGAACCAGGCATTGGGCCAATTACCTATGGTATATGGCCCACCCATTATAATGAGCCAGATTACAAGCTGACAGAGGATGAGGAAAAATCTTTTAAGGCACAGCTTGAGAAATTCCTGCTTGGTGCAAGAGCAGTCAGGAAAGAATGGCCTGATGTTAAGATTTTACTGCCACACGGAGACCCGCATTATACGGCAATATTTCTAAGATTGAGTCCTGAGGCAAGGGAATTGATTGATGGTGTTGGTCTGGATTTACCCGGTTTTGAAAGGACACCTGAACAGCCAGTACATCAGGTTGTTCTTAACAGGCTGTATCCAATTTTACAGGACATAAGAAAATACAAGCCCAATCCATATCTTGTAGTTGTGGAAGGGACATGTATTTCATCAGCTGACTATGACACAAGCTTTGAAGACCAGGCAAATATTGCAACAAGAAATTTTCTTGTTCTCATCGGATATGGAATAAACAACCACGCAAGTTCTAATGCTCCTTTTGATTGTGCAAATTACTGGGGTGAAAATCACTATGGAGGTGGCTATTGCACACGGTTACCACTTGCCATGCCAAAGCTGGCATATGTATCATATGCCACACTGACAAGACATATTAACAGATGTAATTTTGTCAGGTATGTACCAACAGGAAGTACCTCTACATATTGCCAGGAATACAAACACTATAAAACAGGGAAACTTGTCTATGTCTTATGGACAGTGAGAGGGAAAAGACCTGTCACTATAAAACTTGAACCAGGTCAGACAGTTGAAGTTTATGATATAAATGACAATCCAGTTGTTTTGAAGGAAAAAAATGGCGCAGCAACATTTTACATTGGACAATCTCCTGTGTATCTTGAAGGACTTAAGAAAGAAATTGAGCTGGCGCTTGGTGAACCAGATCACAGCGATTCATTGCCTTCAAAAAATTCAATTAAACTGGCAAATATCGGTGATGGTTCCTGGAATATCTCAAAACTTCGCGACCAGGAATACGAAAATAATCATAAGCTCCAAATTGAAAGATTTCCTGCAGAGATGACTATTTCTCAGGAGAAGGTTGACAAAAAATTTGGAGGAAAGGCTCTAAAGATTCATCTTGTAAAACAACCCGTAGATAGAAAAGTTATGCCTTATTATACCACCCTTGTTCCTTCGAAACCGATTACAATTCCAGGCAAGGCCTCACACCTTGGACTGTGGGTGTATGCAGCAAGTGATTGGGGCAGGGTTGTGTATATGCTTAGAGATGCCAGAGGGGAAAAATGGATAAGTGTTGGAACAAAGGATGATTGGAACTGTGATGACATAAGAACCCATAGCTTTTTCTGCTTTGATGGATGGAGATATATTAAATTTCAAATGCCTTCAAATGCTCCATATGATTGTTATAGAGAACTTGGTTCGTCGTGGTGGGGCTCTTTTGGAGGTGATGGAATTGTTGACCTTCCTGTAAAACTTGAAAAAATTATCATTGAAAGACGTTCCTCAGTTATTTACGGTAATCAACTTATCCCTGCAAAGGATGAAGATGTTTTGCTGGGTGATATTTATGCAGAATATGCCAATTCACAGGATATGACAGATAGAGCAATTGAACTTTCAAAACTTCGTATGCCAGTGCCAAAAGGAATTCCTGTACTTGAAAATCCGATAAAAAATCTTGAACAAGGTGGAGTTCTGCCACCCACAAAAATTTTGGAAGCACAGGATCCTGAACATATGCCTGATGGAACAAGGTGCAATATTATTTTTCAGGAAGTGCCAGATGCCAAATCTTATGAAGTATGGGCAAGTATATATCCTGATGGAACTGGGGCAGTGAAAATTGCTTCAAATATAACAAAATCAGGTTCTCTGATTCAGGGACTTAAACCGGATACAGATTTTTATCTTTTTATCGTGTATACAGATAAAGAAGGAAAACAATCAAAACCATCACAGGCTTTCAGGATTAATTTGAAAAACAAATTTCTTTATCAATGAAATCTGTGTTCAGGATTATTGACAGCGGTTTCATATTTTGTGCTAAAGAAGGTACTGACCAGGCGGTTGCATGCGGCCCCAGGTGTGTGGTGACTTCAAAAGAAATAATCTGTTCCTTTATGGTTCAGTCAGGCCTTGGAGTAAATGACTTCAAACCTGTAATCGCCAGGTCCCACGATGGCAAAAACTGGGAGAAACTTGTATTTCCCTGGAAACATCTTTCAGATAGTTACAGTATCTTTGGTTCCATCAGTTCCAGTCCTGAGGGAAATCTTTTCTTTTTTGGTACCCGCACAAAGATTGATGTTCTGGGTGAATCCTTCTGGTCAGAAGAAACACAGGGACTAAAAGAAAATGAACTTATTTATACCCTTTCAACTGACAGGGGTAACACCTGGTCAGAATTTTTTGTGATTCCAAAGCCAGTTCCAGGTGCTGCAGAAGCCCCTGGCGCAATGTGCATCACAAGTGGCGGTTCATGGCATGTGTGTTATTCTCCTTACAATACTTTTAACAAAAATATTTTTGTTGAAAGGAACCAGGTTATACTTTTAACAAGCAGAGATAAAGGTGAAAACTGGAATTACACTCGTATGTTGAGTTTTCCAGAAAAATACGCAACCGCTGCTGAGGCATGGATTATTGAACTTTCTGATGGAAAACTTTTTGGTACATGCTGGAAGATTAATCAGAAGGATAATACGGATTTTTCAAACCCTTATGCCATTTCAAATGATGATGGAAGAACATGGACACAGACAAGACCGACAACCATTATGGGGCAAACCCCATCTGTTGCACCTTTGCCTGGCAACAGAATTCTTTTCGTATATAACCAGAGAAGATTAACACCATATGGAATAAGGCTTGCTGTGGCGACTCCTGCAGAAAACGATTTCAGAATTGATGCTGACGAGATGGTATATTGTGCCCGGAGACCCTCATCAAAAGATTTTGCAACCAGCCACTCAGATTGGACAAATTTCAGTTTTGGGGAGCCGCACGTTGCAGTTCTTCAGGATAAAACAATACTTGTTGTGTTCTGGTGTATTGAAGAAAGGGAAAGGGGAATCAGGTACATCAGACTTGATGCAAAGGATATCCTGTAAATTCACATTTTTGTTGCAACCGTTATATGAAAAACCGGTTGTCTGAGTTCATAGATTACATAGCATAAACCCTGTTTTTGCAAATCAAGAAGGGTTTCACCAAGAATTGTTCTAAGACAGGCAGCATAAAGTATTCCAAGTTCATCAAATTCAATCTTTTTAAATTCTGGCTTATATCCGTATCTTTTCAAAAAATTAAAGGCGAAAGGATCTTGTCCGGTATAATCAAATTCTTTGAATACAATATCCACGCTTGTTCCAAATTGATGACTTGAGATTTTTCTTGTGGCATTTCTGTTTTTTCTTACAAGACGCCTTTGCGACTCTTCTGTTCTCAAGACAGAACTTATCGTAAAGCGATACAATGGCAGGTTATTCCTCCTCAAATTTTCATGAAACTTCTGTCCGATAATCTGAAGAAGTTTTAATGTATCCGGTGTGACATAAGGTAAAGAATCTTCAAGATCCTTTATTTTCCAGAAGTTTGTTTCTTTCAATATAATCAATTTTTTTTCTTGAGCAGCTTTTAGAACATCGTTTTCATCGTTGAGCCCGGATACACCGAATTTTATTGCTATTTCAACATGGTCATCATTCTTTGTACTCTTCAATTCTTTGACCTGGTCGATTTTCATGCGTGCTGGCATCTGAGAGAAATTTTTCTTATATTCTTCATATCTTGCTGCCTCCTTTTTTAACTTATTTGAAGGAATAGAGGCCCTGTAAAGTATTAAAGTGCAGATGAAAATAACCATGGAAAGAATTATCAGCACAACCGATAAGAGAACTATTCGTTTTTTTAACATTTATTGGCTCTTTTTTGTTAAACCTCTCTTAAATTTTATCACGAATTCAAGCACTGCGTTTATTGACCTTTTGATTTTTAGAGGGTATTATCTATAAGGATACGGAGGTAAAATGACACATTTCAATGCAACCAGAAAAAACAAGAATGCCAGCCATTCAAGAAAATATGTATCAATCCTTAAAAAAATAAGAAAAGAGTATCTCACAGAAGAAAAAATCCTTAAAGATAAAGCGATAGATGATGCCCAATTATATCTTGATTTTGCAGATGAAATTATTGTTATTCTTGGAAAGGACCAGCGTGTATTGAAAATAAACAAAAAAGGTTGTGAAATTCTGGGCTACCCAGAAAATGAGATAATCGGGAAAAAATATTTTGATACATTTATTCCTGTAAGATTCAGAAATGAAATGAAGGAATTCTTCAATGACCTTATTGCAGGAAAAAAGATATTGAGAAGATACTTTGAAAATCCGGTTCTTACAAGAAAGGGTGAAAGATTAATTGCCTGGCGCAATGCAATATTGAAAGATTCTAAGGGAAATATTATTGGTACTATAAGTGAGGGAAGGGATATTACTGATGAAAGGATAAGGGAACAGCGGTATATTGATTCAGAAAGAAGGTTCAGGCTGCTTTTTGAAAATGCGCCGGCTGGTTTCATTATGTGTAATCGCAAAGGAAAAATTCTTGATGTCAATCAGTATTTTTTATCTCTCACAGGTTTTGAAAAACAGGACCTGACACAAAAAAATCTTAAAACCCTTGTTTTTCCACAGGATAAAAGGATTTTCAGCGATATGTTTGATGCCCTTAATAAAACTTATGATTTAAATATGACTGAATTCAGATTGATGAAAAAAAATGGTTCTGTGGTTTGTGTTCATTGTATGGCAAGGGCTACAGGCGAGCAGAAAAAAATGGTTCAGCTTATTGTTTATGATATATCACAAAGAAAAATGGATGAAACTTTTCTTAAATCACAGGAAAAATTGAGTGGAATCTTGAACAGTTCAAACAGTTCTTCTGAGATTGCTTTGCGTGTTGTGCCGATTATCAGGAAAACTTTTGGTTTTGAAAAGGTCGCAATATATTTCAAGGAAAAAATGAAAAAGGAAATAAAAAAACCGATGCCGCGGCATGTTTTAGATTATTTTGAAAACAAAAAAAATAAAGGAAAATTTACGGATTATGGAAGTTTTATTTCATCAATCAGGATAAATGGCAAGGTAAAATTTTTTGTGTGCATTCCCCTTAAAATAAACCAGAATCTTATGGCAACATTATACTGCCAGGACAGGGTTCAGGGTAAATTTAATCCTGAGACAATCAAATTTCTTGAAAATATGGCTGGGACTATTTCTGTGGGATTACAACGGTGTGCATACTTTGAGAAACTGGAATCAACTTTGGGAAATTTCAATAAATTTCTTAATTCAGCAAAAGACCTTGTATTCATCAAAGACTCAAGTTCTAAATATGTTTTTGTGAACGATAAATTTGCAAAACTTTTCAAAAAAAGACCTCAGGATATTATCGGTAAAACCGATTTTTATATTATGGACCCTGCTGACGCAAAAGCTTGTCAGAAGAACGATAAGCGAGTACTACATGAAAATAAACTTACGGTAATTGAAGAGATTGTGGGTGGAAAAGCTTATGAATCAAGAAAATTTCCTGTGAAACTTGAAAACGGTGAAATTGGGATTGGTGCTTTTGCAAGGGATATTACAGAAGAAAAAGAAAACAGGCAAAAAATAGAAAATCTTATGTGGTTGTATTCAATGCTTTATCAGACAAATCAACTGATTGTAAGGGCCAAGGACATTGAACATCTTTATAGGAACATCTGTGAGATTGCATGCAAGGAAGGAAGGTTTGTCCTGGCATGGATAGGCATTGCTGATTATGAGAAAAAAAGGGTTGTTGTTGCAGCAGGTTCAGGCCGAATGAAGAAATATTTTAGAAATATAAAAATCTCTATTAACCCGAAAGATGCAGAAGGGAAAGGTCCAACAGCCCGCGCCATAAGGACAGGAAAAGTCTGTATCTGCAATGATTTCTTTGCTGATAGAAGAATGGAACCATGGCAGGAAAACGCAAAAAAATATGGGATACAGTCATCTGCTGCGGTTCCTATAAAAGTAGGTGGGAATATTATTGGAACATTTAATCTTTATTCAGACCAGAAGAATTTTTTCACAGGTGAAATAAAGAAACTCATTTTAGAAGTGGGTTCTGATATAGGGTTGTGTGTTGAAAAGTTGAATGCTGAGGAAATAAGACAAAAAGCTGAACAGAAACTTCGTGAAAGTGAGCAACATCTACAGAGTATTTTTAACAATATTCCTGTTGCAACCGCTGAAGTGGATTTTTCACAGATAAAGAATTTCATTGATAAACTTGAGAAAAAGACAGGGATAGATATCAGAACATACCTAGCTGAAAACCGGGATATTCTTAAATCGCTCAAAAGTTCTGTCAGGTTTTTCAATGTGAACAAACAGATGTTTGAACTATTCAATACCAATGACACTGAGAAATTGATTGAATTGTTTCTGGACAGCCTGATTACACAAGAAATTGTTGAATTATTGTATAAAGACCAGAAAATTGAACATGTTGAAACTAAAATAAAGATTGCGGATGGAAATGAAAAGAACGTGATTGTAAATTTAGGTGTTCTTCCCGGTAGGAAAAAAGATTGGTCAAGATTGATTGTCTCCATTATGGATATCACTGACAGGGTGTATATGGAGAAAAATCTCATGGCAACTCTTGCAAGGTTCAGGGGATTGTTTGAAACATCATCTGCTGGTATGGGAATACTTGACCTTGAAGGAAGACCTATTGCATTGAATAATCGTATATGTGAAATGCTTGGTTACAGTCGTCAGGAATTGATGGGGATGATACTTGCTAATGTTGTTCACCCTGATCAAATATCTTCATTGATGGCAACCTATGAAAAATTAAAAAAAGGAGAAATAACTCATTATGAAACAGAAAGAATGTATGTGAGAAAAGATGGCAAAATTGTATGGGCATATGTTGCTGCCCAGCGCATTTTTGACCCTGTTCTCGCAAAAGACTGTATTACTGCTGTTGCGATTGATATGACAGAAAAAAAACTGTATTTACAGCAACTTGAAAGAATTCAAAATATCTTACAATCCTGTGACAATTGTAATGAAATTTTTGCAAGGGCAACCGATGAAAAGCCGATGCTTTTTTCCATCTGTAATGAAATGACAAAAGGCGCAAAGCTTGGTTTTACCATCGTGATTTTAAGAAACGATTCAGGCATTGAGATTGCTGCATATCCTGATGAGGGTTTTGAATTTTTGTTTGAGCTAAAAGAACTCTACTTAGAAAAATTGATTACCTGTCCTTCAACTGAAGGATTATTCGAAAAAAAGCGGATTGTTCTCAATGATGTTGAACAGAGTAATTATTCTGATGACTGGAAGAAAATTGTTTTGAAATATGGATACAATAGTGTTCTTGCATTACCAATTGTTGTTGAAGGAAATCCAATAGGATGCATGACCATTTTTTCAAAGGAGAAAAATAGGTTTGTTGATGAGAAAGAAAATTCTATCATCACCAATATTTGCGAAGATATTGGTTATTGTGTAACCATGTTAAGGGCGAGAAAGGAAATAAATTCCTCAATGGAACAGCTTGAAAAAAGCTACCAGCAACTTCAAAAAACAATAGAAGGAATATCTTTATCCATTGCAAAAATCATTGAAACAAGAGATCCTTATACTGTGGGTCATCAATCACGTGTTGCAAACCTTGCTGTTGCAATCGCAAGGGAGATGAAACTGTCGGAATACTCAGTTCAGGGGATATACTTTGCAGGAATTCTTCACGATATCGGCAAGGTCAGTGTTCCTGTTGAAATACTTGTTAAGCCAACCAGGCTTACTGATGACGAATTTAATATTATAAAGCTCCATTCAATATATGGGTATGAAATTTTGAGTAAAATCCCGTTTCCATGGGACATTGCAAAAATAGTTTTGCAGCATCATGAAAGGATTAATGGTTCTGGATATCCAGAAGGAATAGCAGAAAAAGATATTTTACAGGAAGCAAAAATTATCGCAGTTGCTGATGTTGTTGAGGCAATGGCATTTGACAGACCTTATAGAACAGGTTTTGGTATTGAATTTGCCCTTAATGAAATTGAACAGAAGAAAGGAATTCTTTTTGACCCTGATGTTGTTGATATATGCATAAAGCTTTTCAGAGAACAACGTTTCAGTTTTGACTGAAAGGAGGTGGAACATGTTTTTCAAAAAAAAGACAAAATTCAAGCCAGGAGACATTGTTTATAATCGTAATACTTTTGAAAAAGGAAAGATTTTGAGACAGGATGCACTTGACCCAAAGAAATGGGTTGTTGAGTGGAAAACAAGCATCGGGACACATCTGGAAACAGAATTAATGAGTCAGGAAGAATTCATTTCTTCTGAGATTGACAGGAAAACCAAAATATAAAAATTTATTTTGAAGGAGATTGGAAATGAGTAAGCTGGTTAGAACTCTGTATCAGCTGGCGCGGTTGGTAAATGACATTGAAAAATTTTCAAGCGGAGACCCCAAAAAAATTGCCCGGAGAATAAAGAACAAAATCATTGGCAGGAAAATAGGTAGTAGAATTTATCGCTGGCCCAAGATTTAACTGTTTTTTCTTGCCTATTCTTTCTCTGCAAGGGAATCATAAAATTCCACGATGTCCTTCCAGTTTTCTCCTGACATGAATTTTATCGCAGACCTTGGATGTTGATTGAGTAAACCTGTAAGCATATAGGGAATATCAAATCCCCATCTGAGCTGAGAACGGAGTGGTTCAATCCAGTCCCTTATGCACATAAGTACAGGCCTCAGATGAAACTTTGGATTATGCAGAAAACCCAGCAACAGTTCTAACTGACAATTTCCTGCACCCCTTCCAAGCCCAGCAAGGCTTGCGTCCAGCCAGCTTGCACCTAAAATCAAAGCTTCAATAGTGTTCGCATAAGCAAGTTGCTGATTGTTGTGGGTGTGTATGCCAACTTCTTTTCCAGCAGCCCTTGCATACTTCAGATATTTTTTTGTCAGATCTCTTATCTGTTCACTGTAAAGCGCTCCAAAACTATCAACAAGGTAGATAACCCTTACTTCTGATTTTGCTATTACTTCAAGGGCTTCATTCAGTTCTCTATCCTGAACTGTTGAAATTGCCATCAGGTTAAGTGTTGTTTCATATCCTTTGTCGTGGGCATCCTTAATCATATCAAGCGCAGTTGGTATCTGGTGAATATAAGTTGCCACTCTTACAAGATCAATTACACTATCTTTTTTGGGAAGGATATCCTGGTGATAGTCGGTTCTTTCTGCATCCGCCATCACAGAAAGTTTAAGATTGGTATTATTATCTCCAACAATTCTTCTGATATCATCCTCATCGCAGAATTTCCATGTGCCGAATTCAGATGGTGCAAAAATCTTTTTTGATGCTTTATAGCCAAGTTCCATATAGTCAATGCCTGCCTCAACGCAGGTTCTGTACACTGCCTTTATGAATTCATCATCAAATTTGTGGTCGTTCATCAATCCACCATCACGAATGGTGCAATCCAGAACTTTTATGTCTGGTCTGTAGGTTACCCAGTCACCCTGTTTGGTGATTCTTGTTGATTCTCCTTTCTGCTGTTTTGCCATTTATCCTCCTTTGCTATTCGATAAATTATACCATAACCATCTATGATTTTTGTGTTCACTTGCAAAATTTTTTACCGGTTGTAAACTATCCACAAATAAATCCGTCTATTTATTTAAAGGTATGGGAAAAATAAAATTTGCTCTGTTTGTTTTACTGATGTTCGGTTCAGGACTTAACGTCTGTTCAGCATGGGAATGTGGTAAAGCACCACCTGCAAAAGAACCCCAGAGAATAAAAGCAGGAGAAGCATTTCCACCATTGCCGCTTCCTGCCACACCTTTGCGAAGGTCTGAAAGAAAAAATCCACCTGCACCACCAATACTTGTTGGAAAGGTTATATGTGGAACCAATGAATCGTGGACAAGGGCTGAAAACGATATTGAAAATCTTCTACGTCTGGCCACACAGAGGATAGGAGTTGCCTATCAGGCAATAAAGATTGACCTCAAAAGATTTTCTTATGACCCAGAAGAAATACCAATTCTATACATAACCAGTGTTGAACCATTTGTTCCTGATGCAGACACAATGGGAAAAATTAAGGAATATCTTGAAAAGGGTGGATTTCTATGGATTAATGCATCTTCTGGAAGTCAGGATTTCATCAGGGCAATGGTTGAATGGGTTGATAGGCTGTATCCTGACAGAAATATGTATCCGGTCTATAATAATCATCCACTGATGAATTGCCTTGAAGATATAAATTCTGTGAAAATTCTAAAGGATAATGTTATGTCTTCGGGTGGCCCTAATCTGAGGGTATTGAACCTGGGTTGCAGAGCAGCCGTGATTCTTTCACCATACGACCTCGGATGTGGATGGGCACTTCATACACACCCATGGGGCTGGAGGTATGACCCGCAGGATGCAATAAGAATTGGAATAAACATGCTCACATACTGTCTTGGCTGGATTGAATTTGGAAAACTTTTTGGAATGACGCCTTTTTATGTTGAAAAAATCAAGAAAAAGGAAGGCAGGTTGTATATAGGACAGATAATACATTCAGGCGATTGGGATCCCCATCCTTCTGCTCTGGGGAAATTGTTAAGAAGAACCTCTGAACAAACAGGAGCATCTGTGTTTCTTGACAGGATAGCAATTGATTTGAAAAAGGATTCATTAAAGGATACTCCTCTACTATATATCACAGGACATTTTAATCCCAATCTGTCGGATGATGAGATAAAAAAATTAAGAGAATTTTTACTCGGTGGCGGTGCTATTATAGCCGATGCATGCTGTGGAAGCCAGGAGTTTGTGGATAATTTCAGAAAACTGATAAAAAATATATTGCCAGAAGCAAAAGTTTCTATCTGGGATTCCAATCACAATATATACAAAGTTCCATTTAAAATTGGGGAGTTTCATTATTCATATCCTGAAAAAAATCCCCCCCTTGAGGTTTATACATTTCGTGGGATACCGGTAGTAATATTTTCTCCCTACGGTATGGGAAGTGGATGGGAAGGAATACCGAGGCCCTATACAAAAGAAATAGAAATTGAACAGGCACAAAAACTAGGAGTAAATATTATTACATATCTGATGACTAACTGAAGGGCTCTTATGGATAATATACAAATGTTGAGAGAAATTGAACAGGCGAAGAAAAGAATAGTGGAGCAGATGCACAGGGTGATAGTGGGACAGGATGATACTATTGAGAAAATTTTAATAGGGCTTTTCGCCGGCGGCCATTGTTTGCTTGTGGGGGTTCCTGGGCTGGCAAAAACTTTGATGATAAGGACACTTTCAAGAATACTTGATCTGAAATTCAAAAGAATTCAGTTCACACCTGACCTTATGCCTTCTGATATTACAGGCATAGATGTGATTGAAGAGAATCCTGAAACCAGACAGAGGAACTTAAGATTTATACCGGGTCCTATTTTTGCCAACCTCGTTCTTGCGGATGAGATAAATCGTGCTCCACCAAAAACACAGGCTGCTTTACTGGGAGCAATGCAGGAATATCAGGTCACGGTTGGAAACAAGACATACAGCCTTGAAAAGCCGTTTTTGGTTCTGGCAACGCAAAACCCAATAGAACTTGAAGGTACTTATCCCTTACCAGAAGCCCAGCTTGACAGATTTATGTTCAGTATCTATC
>JAOAAW010000114.1 GCA_026418655.1 bacterium
ACCATACTTTCAATGGAAAACTTTTCAACTCTTCTTAAAGCATTTTCCCTCATTTGGTCCAGAATTTTTTTATTTGAAGCAAGGTATAAAATTGCGTCCGCCAGTTTCTCTGGTTTTTCTGGTTCAACTATCAGTCCCGTAGTTCCATGTTGGACCACCTCAGATAAATCACCCACATCTGTTGCGATAACTGGCTTACCACATACCATTGCTTCAAGTGCTACAACCGGGAAGCCTTCCCATCTGGAAGGTATCACAACCATGTCAAACTCTACCATATAATTATACACATTCTCAACAAAACCACAAAGTGAGACATTCTCGGTGAGTTTAAGTGTTTTTATCAGGGCTTCAAGATGTGACTGTTGTTCACCACCACCAAGAATAACAAACTTTATATCTTTTCTTTTTTTAGAAACTATGCTGGCAGCAGTAATGAGGATGTCAAAGCCTTTTGCCTTACGCAGGTTACCCACTGCTCCAACAAGGGTGTCTTTGTGGATTTGTTTCCTTTCCATTGGTTTCAATTTCTTTGTTATCTCTTCTATGTCAATCCCATTAGGAATAACTATAATTTTTTTTGGTTTTATATTGGCTTTTTCTATCAATGCTTTTTTTCCTGCGGCAGAATTTGAAATTAATAAACAGCACAAAAAATCAGTCATTTTTTCTATTTGCCAATGAATAGGTTTTTTCCAGTTGTCTGTACTCCTTTGAGAACATATAAGCGGCTTCCAGAAAAAAAATCTTAAAAATTTAGCAAAAAGATTTCCTGAAAAAAGAAATGATTGTACAATACAGGGTTTTTCTTTTAGAAAAATGTAAAATGCTTTTATAATCGCTATGAAAGGATTTCGTTTAAGGTCAAGCACATAATACTTTATCTTGTGTGAAGAGAGAACTTCATGGAAATGTCCTTTTCCCTGCATGGTTACTATAACAGGTTCAAAACCATATCTATTTATTCTGTCTGCCAGCATTGTTAACATTCTTTCTGTACCACCTATGTTTTTACTCGGAAGGATATAAATAATTCTATTTCTCATAATATGGTTGGTTTCTTGGATTGACTGAGTTTTTTATTCTTTCAAGGGCAAGTCTTGCATTCAATACAGGATCAGGCGTTACTCTTACTAACCTTTTTCCTTGATTGTTGAATACTGACAATATTTTTTTGCTTGGACTCGCAATGATGGTTGCTTTTTTCATTTTTGATGAAATTTCATTTATTCTGCAGGAATGAATCTCTACCAATTTTTTTTCAAGGGATTCAGGATTTTCAAATATTCCGTAATGAACAAATTCTCCTGTTGAAGGAAGGATCACACCAACATTAGTGGTTTTTTTAAATTTATATGCAATAGATTCAAGACTGCTCACACCAAAGACCTTTCTGTCGCAGGCAATAGAAAGTCCATAAGCAACTGAAAGACCAAGTCTTATTCCTGTCCAAGAACCAGGTCCTGAAGAAACAATAAAATAGTCAAACATTTCTGATTTCATTCCGACCGAGTTAAGAAGCTTGTCAATAGCAGGTAAAATTTCCTTACTGGCATCAATGGTTTTCCATATCTTTTTCTTAATGATCTTCTTCTTTTTCAATACAGCAATTCCAGCATATTGGGTGGATGACTCAATGGATAAAAGAAACATGGTTTATAAGATGGAGTTGAGAATTTCGGTCAAAAACTTGCTATCTGTTGAAAAATTCTGGTCAAGAATCGTCCTTTTAACCAATTCAACAGTTGCAGTTCCAAGAGGTACTTTCCCTTTAAGCAGAAGAGGAAGTTTTTCACTATCAGCAGATATAGAAACAAATAATTTGCCCTTTTTGAAAAAAACTTCATCCTCGGAAGCTTCAGATTGTATCAAGAAATATTGTCTCTGCCCAACAGGAAAAATATCTATGTCCTTCTTTAACAGGCATAGGTATATGTTTGTTATTTTAGTTATTCCTACAGGCAATTGTAAGGATTGCATTTCTTCCTTAACCATACCTCTTATTGCATACATGGAGGATAGTCCATCATATAATACATCTGAAAATTTTATTTTTCCGCTCTTAAAGCCATACTGCTTTCCTTCTTTGAATTTTTTTACTTCATAGGTAAGTGTCTTAGTGTTGTGATCAATGACACTTTTCGTAATCTGGCTTGTTGAAGTAGAGGCAGAGTAATTGTAGTAGTAGAATGGCAGGTTATTTTTACTGTCAATATATGAATCAAATCTGTTATATCCATTCCCAATCCTTGTCCAGATGCCTTCTGGTACGGTTAATCCCACAATGTGATAAACATCTCTGTTGTTCAATTTTTCCTTCTTGCACGCAAGTATGAACTTTCCTACATTGGCATAATTCCATTTAATCCTATAAATTAAGCATTCACCGGTTATGAGTAATGGGGAAATGTTAACAACTTTGTCTTCTGTTATAATTTTTTCATCTTTTCTATCGGGTCTCAGTAAAACTGTTTTTTTGCTATCAGCTGTTTTTGTCTTCATTTCTTTGAATTCGCCGAGTTCTGTATCAACAGCGATTTTTTCGGGCATTTCGGTTGTTATTGAGAAAGGTATACCTGATACTAATCTGGTTTCATTGTTTGTCGTTTCATGTTGATTAAGACCTTCCACAGTTCTTTCCTGCGGAGGCATTATAACTATTGGAATGGTTTCTTTTGAGATGTTTTCTTCAGGTATTGTTTCGGTTTTCTTTAAAACAATTTCCCTCTTTTCTGAACACCCGTTAAATAATACAGCAACTGCTCCTATTAAAAATATCCGGATTACTTTTTCCATTTTAAGTTATTTTATAATTATTTTACCATAATTAAGACGTCTTGCGAAATTGATAAGGTTTATTTTTATTTTAACTATTTCAATTTTTATATACAAATTTTGACTTTTTCACCCCCTTTGATAAACTATTTTGAGACTAATTCTCAAAAAACATTTTCAGATATAATGAGAACAGATAAATGGCTTTCTGAAATTGAGAAATTTGCCAGGAAAGCTAATCATTTTAGGGTTTATGACCTTCTTGATCTTATGAAAACATCGGGTATTCCAGTTTCACGGGCAACTGTGTACCGTGCAATAAAAAAGCTTCTTTCCGTTGGTAAGATTGTACAAATTTCAAATGAAAGAGAAAGAATGTTTGAATTTGTCAATGAACAGATTCATTATCATTTCAAATGTAAAAATTGTGGAGAGATGTTTGAATTTTTTTCTGAAACAATAGACAATTCAATAAAGGAAGGTACAAGAAAATTTAAAATTCTACTGACCGGACAAAATCTTATCCTCGAAGGATTCTGCAGGAGTTGCTGCAGGAGAAAAAATGCAAAGAGAAAAAGAAACTACAATGGATAAGCATGATGGTAAGATCATTATTATAGGTAATGCGAATGTTGGTAAAAGTGTTATTTTTAATCTTCTCACAGGGTCTTACACCACTGTTTCAAATTATCCTGGCACCACAGTTGAAATAAGCCAGGGTAAGGCAAGAATAGGAAACAGGACTTTTGATGTTATTGATACTCCTGGAATATCAGATCTATTAGGTAGAACAGAAGATCAGCGTGTCACGCGGGATATTTTACTTGATAATCCAAATGCAATTTTTGTAAATGTTATAGATGCGAAGAGTTTGAAAAGAGGACTTGTTTTAACTTTTTTCTTATGTGAACTTGGAGTTCGACAGGTTATTGTTTTGAATATGATGGATGAGGCAAACGATAGAGGTATCTTCATCAATCACAAAAAACTTGCTGAAATTCTTGGGGTCTCTGTTGTGGTAATGGTTGCAACCGAGAGGGTTGGACTTGGACATCTCAGGGAAGCAATACTATCTGCAACTTCAAGTAATTTTAAAGTCTCTTATTCTGAAGACGTAGAAAAATTTATAAGTGGGCTCGAGGCTAAATTGCCGGATACTACCTTTAGAAAAAGGGGAATTGCACTGCTTATTGCCGGGGCGACAGATCAGCTTTTTGAGATATCCAGAAAAATCCCTGTATTTGATGTTAACAGAATAGAGACTGTATGGGAACAATTTCAATATTCATTGTCACAGCCTATATATTATCTTATCATAACTTCGCAGATGAAAAATGCTGAACACATTGCTAATTCTGTTTTAAGAAAGAAGGTGATTTCCACTTCTGTCTCGCATGATTTCATTAACAGATTGACAATTCATCCTGTTTCAGGGATATTTATTGCATTTTTTGTTCTGGTTCTTATGTATCTGATTGTTGGTAGATTTGGCGCAGGTTTTCTTGTGGATATTCTGGAAGATAAACTTTTCGGGAAGATAGTTAACCCTTTCTTTGTTAAAATTTTTTCCAATGCCTATCCATTAATACGGGATTTTTTTGTTGGTGATTATGGAATCATTACAATGGCACTTTCTTATGGGCTGGGAATAGTTTTGCCAATCACGGCAATCTTTTTCTTATTTTTTGGATTTCTTGAAGATTGTGGGTATTTCCCAAGATTAGCTTTTTTAGCGGATACAATTCTTAGATCTATAGGCCTTACAGGAAAAGCGATCTTACCCCTCATACTTGGTCTTGGTTGCGGAACAATGGCCACATTAACCACCCGCATTCTTGATACCAGAAAGGAGAAAATTATCACTACGGCTCTTCTTGCTATTGCCATACCATGTTCAGCGCAATTAGGGGTGGTACTGGGGATATTGGGATTTATTTCTCAATTGGCACTTTTAATCTGGTTAACATCCATATTTATTGTTATGATTATTATTGGAGGTGCGTTAAACGTTCTTATCCCAGGGGATTCTTCTTTTTCCATGGAAATTCCACCCTTACGCTTACCTTATATGAGAAACATCGGAATTAAAACAGGAAGGAGAATAATCTGGTATCTTAAAGAAGCGCTTCCTCTTTTCATACTCGGAACAATAATACTTTTTCTCCTAGATATTTCTGGTACACTTTTGTATATAATTTCTTTTCTTTCTCCGGCAGTTATGGCTATGGGACTTCCACTTGAAATGAGTAAAGTTTTTATTATGGGTTTTTTAAGAAGGGACTATGGAGCCGCAGGTATGTTTGATCTCTTTAAGAACGGTCTTCTTGATCCAGGACAGTGTGTTGTGGGTGCAGTAATATTGACACTTTTTGTGCCGTGTATTGCTCAGTTCTTTGTAATGGTTAAAGAAAGAGGTTTTTTTATGGCGATGCTGATCTTTATTTCAGCGATAGTCATTGCATTTATAACCGGTTTTCTGTTGAGTGCAATTCTAACTGTTTCTGGAATTTTTTAGTTTTGGTTAAATATGGAAAGAGAACTTGAAGACATCATGCTTGAGTTGTGGAAAAGAAGAGAACAAAAGGAATCTCTTGGTTTCGGAGTATCCCCCGAAATTCTTGCTGTTCTTAAAGAGAAAGGGCTTATCAATTTATCTGGTGAACAAATATATTTTACAGAAAAAGGCGAAGAGATCGCCAAGATGCTGGTCAGAAGGCATAGGTTATGGGAAGTATTTTTTCATGATATCCTTGGGATGGAAGAATTTAATGAAATAGCTGGAACTTTTGAACATGAATCAGCAGGAAACATTGACCAGGCACTGTGTGATTTTCTGGACCATCCACAGCAATGTCCAGATGGCAGACCAATTCCAAGGGGTCAATGCTGCAGAAAAAGGATGAGAAGAAAAGCAGGTTGGGGATTTTTCCAGCATATGGGCATCATGAGATTATGCGATGTGCCTAAAGGGAAGAAGGTCAGGATTGTGTGTCTGAGGGGTAAATTATTTCCCAAACTGTCAGGATATGGTATTGTGCCTGGTTCTATTATTTCTGTTCAGGAAACCCTTTCTGGATTTATAATCAAAATTGACCACTCAGAGATAGCCCTTGACAGAAAATCCTGTGCAGATATACTTGTTCAGGTTATTGCGGATTCAGATGAAAAATAGGTTATCTATTGTGTGTTTTTCAAAGCAGAAATAACTTCCTGAGCATTTTTTATTCTCTGCTGGGTGTCAGGATGATCACTTAGGAATGTTAACTTTAGCGATGGCTGTTTTTTCTCCAATTCCTGCATTTTTTTAAAAAACGATATCATTCCCTCAGGGTTATAGCCTGCTTTGAAAGCATATCTTAATCCCTGAGTATCCGCCTGAATTTCCTGAGTTCTACTATATTTAAGCATGGAAATGGTAAAAACTGCATCTACCGCCTGCTGTATTGCTTTTTGTCTTCCTGAACCAAACAGTATGCCAGCCGGTATTGAATATAGAATTTGTTTTTCAAGCCTGTGTACAGCATCTCTATTGCAGATATGTGCAATTTCATGACCAATAACACAGGCAAGTTCGTCATGCGACCCTATCTGTTTGAGTAGGCCAGTATAAACATAAACAAAGCCACCTGGTATGGAAAACGCATTTACCTCTTCCTTTTCAATCACTTTAAATTTATAGGGTAGGTTATTTCTATCGTTATTTGCTGCTATTCTGGAACAAATGGTGGTAAAACCATTAAAAATTTTTTCAGGATTCTCAACAATCTTAAATTCAGAACATATCTTTCTGTCAAGGGCAATTCCCATGTCTATCTCATCTTTTTCTGTATATATTGTTGTCTCCTGTTTTCCTGTAACAGGGTTATAGTATGTCGCGCAACCACCAAAAAAGATAGTTAATGCCAAAAACAATAAGTATTTTTTCATCCTTTCTCCTGGTTTTTATTTTCCAATACAGAATCTGCTAAAAATTTCGTCAAGTATTTCTTCTGATAGATTTTTACCTGATATTTCATCTAACTGTGTCAGGGTAAATCTTAACATCTCTGCAACTATATCATAATTTGCCTTACCATTCAAAAGACTCTCTGTTTCCTCAAGAATTTTCAGAGTTTTTTGAAGCAAGTTGATTTGCCTTAGGTTTAGAAAAAACTCTGGATTTCTTATTTCACAGAATCCCTCGTTGATTTTTTTGATTATTTCAGAGCGGAGTTGATCAATTCCTTCCTGAGTAATGCAGGAAATTTTTATTATATCTGACACCTTATTGATTTCACTGATTTTATCTTTATCAATGCGTGATGCAAGATCGCACTTGTTTAAAATAATGATGTGCGGTTTGTTTTTTGCCATTTCAATAATCCGTAAATCCATCTGGTCAATTTCAGATGAATTGTCAAGCAGAACAAGAACAATTTCAGCTTTTTCGATCCATTCTATGGCCCTTGCCACACCAATCCTTTCAATTTTATCTGTA
>JAOAAW010000078.1 GCA_026418655.1 bacterium
GTCCTGAATATACCAGGGATTGGTGTGAGATGTTGCGCTGGACTGCAAGATGTGAGGATGACATTGTTAAGTCCAGAATGCGAAAATCCGATGTGGCTTTGCTTATCGCGAATTCTTCTGAGATATGCAGTGCTTTTTACAGCGCTACGAACTTTGAAACAGAACTTGTTGGTAGGGCTTTTGGTGCAAGAACAATGTTTAGAAGAGCGGGAATTTATACTGCGCTTCTTAATGCCAATATACCCGTTGAAATTATTTCAGAGGAAGAAATTGTTGAAAATGGACTTGATAGATACAGAGTTCTTTATGTGGTTGATACCCATGTAAGGGAAGATGTACAGAAAATAATAAAGAACTGGGTGCAAAATGGTGGAACACTCTGGGCTGATTACCTCGGTATTGCAAGAAATGAGTACGACCAGGATAGTACTTTTTTCAATGATGTTTTCGGATTATCCGGTCGTGGTCTGCTTCCTGGAGTAAAAACTTCACCAGAATCCAATGGAAAAAAAATCAAAGTATTGAAAACAGATGGGTTAGAACCTGTATCCTTTACAGGATCTTTGTTTAAGCCCGATTGGAGATTGTCTACCGGGAAACCTGTCGCTGTGTTTGAAGATGGTTCTCCTGCAATTGTATACAACAAATTCGGTAAGGGCCAGTCAATACTGGTTGGTTGTTCTGCTCTGACTTTCAGTCCTTACAGTGCGCAGAGCAATTATCATTCTGAATTTGATAGGGTGAGAGAAATCGTTTCATTTCCCGCCAGAATAGCCGGTGTAAAAAAACATTGTGAGATAAACATTCCAAGAATAAATGCGTTTGTAAGAGATGGACAAAACCAAACGGTTTTGTTTCTGATTAACTCAACAGGTCAAAAGCAAGACATTCAGATAAAACTTGAGGTCACTGGAAAAATTACTTCAGCGTATGATGCAAGGGGAAATAAAATAGATTTCATTCAGAATGGGAAGGGGGTGATTTTCTCTCGCAGTATAAAAGAAAATGATGGTGATATCTGTGTATTCAGGTGGTAAAACCAAAAGATTTACCAATATCTTTCACTGAATCGTTTCTTTCAATCTTTTTGAGAATACCTGTAAGAGAGTGGTAAAGATCAAATTTGTCAACAGAAGCATAAATCTGGTATTTATGTAACAATAATTGATTTTCAAGATCCGATGTCATAGCGATTATTTTCAGGTAAGGAAAGTGTTGCTGAATTTTTTTGATCAGGGTAAACCCATTCATTATTGGCATGTTAATGTCTGTTATTATTAAAAAGATATTTTCATCATTTTGAATTTTTTCGATTGCTTGATGACCATCTGTTACAATCAGTGCTTCGTAGCCAAATTTTTTTATGATTGCCTTTACCAGGACACAGACTGCCGGATCATCATCCACCACAAGAATTTTTTTTCTTTCCATATTATTAACCCCCAGAGAAAATTTTAGCCAATTATTTCTAAAAGTCAAGTTTTTTTTATTACTGATAGGCTATTAACTATTTGCAGAATATGCAGGATAATAAAAAATAATAAAAAAATGGAAATGGATATCTACAAAACCATAGGGCAATCTATTCGTAAGATACGGAAGTCACTTGGATTAACTCAGGAGGAATTATCCGTCAAAACAGGAATTAATCCAAGCTTTCTCAGTCATATTGAAAGAGGTACAAAGAAAGCCAGTATTGAAACGATTTATAAAATTGCAAATGCTCTTGAGGTACCAGTACAAAAGATTTTTTCGGAATCTCAAGTGTCATCAATTAAGAAAAAAAATTATTCTTTTTCAAGAAAAATAGAAATGCTTGTAAAGGATAAGGATGAAGAATACAGAAAAATATTGCTGAAGGTTGCCAGACTTCTTGCATCAAAGAAATAGATTGATTCATCAATAAAACTGAAAATTCAGTATTCACCTGTATGTTAAATACACCTGTCTTTCAATCAACAAAAAAATATTTTTTTTCAACAAAACAGATGCATCTGTTGTTTTCGTTTCCATTGGCATACAGTGGTTTAATCCTCAAAAAGCCAAAGATAACACTGATGATAATTACGGATACTTGCTGTATAACAAGACAGCCATTTCAGAAAAAATGTTGTAATTTTTTTTTCGTAGGGATGATTTTCCATTCATAGAAAATATCTTTAGGAATAAATTCTATTTGACAATAAAAAGATGCGGGATAGAATAATTAGATCGAAGATACCAAATGAGAATAATAATGTTTCAGGATTTAAAACCTGGGAAGCATCTTGTGGTTGATAATTTCTCAATAGCGGATACCTTTCGTTTGAGAAGGACTGTCCATAAACCTAAAAAAGACCCTTCAGAGCCAGTTCTGATTGCTGATAAGCCATGGGAAACAGCGGTTATCGCAGGAAAGATTATTTATGATGACAAAAAAGAATTGTGGCGGATGTGGTATGTTGCTTATGACCATAACGCTGAGAAAATAAGAAAAAGTCTTGGGAAAAGTAAGTATGGAAATGTTGGTGAACCCCAGACTTTTTTCCTGTGTTATGCTGAAAGCAAAAATGGCATAAACTGGGAAAAACCTGTACTTGATGTCTACCCTGGTACAAACATCTGTTTCAAGGGTTATAGCGATGTTGTTAATGCTACGATTCTTTATCAACCTGACAGAACCGAAGATGGAAGGTACATTCTGATAAATCGTGACTGGTATAGCGATCAGATAGGAGGTATCTACATAGCAAAAAGTAGAGACGGTATTCACTGGAAATACACAGACACAAAACCGGTAATCCATGGTGAAAGTGATTGTAATAATGCCTGTATCTTTAATCCAGAAAAACAGGTTTACATGCTTTATATGCGGGGATGGCACACTGCTGCTGTGGGCTGGGATAATGGAAAAGGAAATCAGAGAAGAAGGATTACTTATGCAGAAAGTAAGGACCTGAGATTGTGGAGTGAACCGCAGGTAATATTGAGTCCTGATGAGCTTGACACAAACGATTTTTACGGCATCAGTGTTTTTAGATATGCAAATGCATATTTGGGCATGTTGTGGATTTTTGATGATGATATGTATGAAACTATTGATGTGGAATTATGCTGGAGCAGGGATGGAATAAGATGGGAGCGACATCCTGAAAGACCAAAATTCATTGAAACAGAAGAAAAAGGAGAAATCGGCGGTTATATGGTCTATCCCGCACAGGAGCCTGTAATTTATGGTAATACACTTTACCTGTTTGTAAATGCCCATTCCAGATTTCCTCATAATCATCAGCCAGAGGTATGGGAAAATATAGTATATCGTACAAAACTCAGGATGGATGGTTTTATAACCCTTGATGCAGGTTCTCAAATGGGAAATCTTATTACAAGACCATTTGTTCTGCAAAGTGATAAGATTGTCATAAATGCAGCCACCCAGGGTGGCTATATTATTGCTGAACTTGCTGAACCATACTGGTATGACCCAAAAGGTAAGATAATTGAAGGTTTTTCAGCCAGTGATTTTGATGTTTTTACTGGAGACAGTACAAATCATATCCTTTCGTGGCGTGGTTGTAAAGACCTTTCTTGTCTGAAAGGAAAAAGGTTGATGTTGAGAATGGCAATGGTTCACAGTCAGATTTACAGTTTCACGATATGAAATTTATTAACCTGGAAAATAAGTTTTATCGGATTGAGATTAACCCAGAGAATGCACGGATTTTACAAATTACAGAAAAATTTACAGGGCTTAACTTTATTTCTGATGCACGGCTTGCTGAATCTTTCAGGATACTTCTGCCCCTGCCTGATTACAAATGCAATTATATTTATGGAAACAGACAAAAACCACCCGAGATAACACAGAGAAAAACAGGTGTTGAATTCTACTGGGATAGTCCGCTTATCAATGAAAAAGGTTCATTCTATCTGGATTTCCGGCTATCTATCATTCTTGAAGATGAAAAAATTATCTTCAGATGCAAATCAAGGAACAATACAGTTTATCAGATTGCTGAATTATGGTTTGCTTTTATTGGAGGATTGAATGGGCTGGGAAAAAATTGCAGGACAAAAGAGGAAACAGAAATTTTTATACCCACAGGAAACCTGCCATGGACAAAGAAAATTTTTCAAGATTTTGGCAATACCCGTGGGCAAACACTTGGTTGTTTGGGTCCTGAACATACATTTCATTATCCAGGTTTTCTGTGTATGCCGTGGTTAAGTTTATTCAATAGAAAAATAAATAAATCATTGTTTTTTGCGGCACTTGAAGAAATACCAAGAGTAAAAATTTTAAGAATCTCACTTGAACCCGGTTCTGGAGAGATGAGACCGTATGGAAATTATCCAAGACAGGAAGAAATAGATGGTCTACCTTCTGGGATTGTTATTAACTGGGTACACGTGCCCTATACAAAACAGAATGAGGAGTTTGTTTCCTGTGATATTGTTTTGCAGGTTCACGATGGTTCATGGCAGGAATCAGGAGCACTCTATAGAAAGTGGTTTGAAAAACATTTCAAAATAATAAAACCGGCTTCAACATGGATGCGAAGGGAAACATCTTTTTATCATCAGATGTTTATGTTACCAGAAGATAATATCAACTATACATTCAGGGATATTCCCCGGCTCGCCGAAATATGTGCAAAATATGATGTCAGGCATTTTATGATAGCTGGCTGGCAGATCGGTGGGCATGATAGAGGTTATCCATATTACGAACCTGACCCAAGGCTCGGAACATATAGAGACCTTGAAAAAGGTATTAAGGCATGTCACAAATTTGGAGTAAAGGTAAGTTTTTTCGTAAACTGCCAACCTGTTGATATGACGACAGAGTTATACAGGGAGAAATTAAAAGGTTTTGTAATTCTTGATCCCCATGGTGTTCCTTATTTCATATGCAATTACTGGGGTATGGGAACACTCAGTGCCAGAACAAAATTTATGACAGGTACTCCTTTTGTTGAAGTAAATCCAGCCCATCCAGAGGTTCGAAAACTTCTGATTGATTATTTCAGAAAGCTTGTTGAGATTGGT
>JAOAAW010000003.1 GCA_026418655.1 bacterium
GTGGTATGGCTGTTGATGCCAATATTTTGATTTTTGAAAGAATAAGAGAAGAACTCAGATATGGTAAATCTGCGAAAGCAGCGATAGAAGCTGGTTATCATCGTGCCTGGTCTGCCATCCTTGATTCAAATATTACTACAATTATTACAGGAGCGATTCTTTTCTTTCTTGGAGAAGGACCTATAAAGGGTTTTGGATTGACATTATCCATAGGAATAATCGCAAATCTTTTCACTGCGGTTTTTGCAACAAAAGCAGTAGTTGACTTTGTTGTTGCTAACAGGGCTCTTGAAAAACTGAGGATTTAAATGGAACTGATCAAAAATCCAAGAATTGATTTTCTGGGAAAGAGAAAATGGTTATATCTTTTTTCGCTTATATTGATAGTTCTTGGTATGACTGTTTTTAGCATCAGAGGCAGGTCAAATTTTGGTGTCGACTTTATCGGAGGAGACCTTTTACAGATCAAACTGAGTGCTTCAAGTTCGGTTGCTGCAGTTCGTAATCAGCTAAAAAACCTTGGCATACCGGAGGTCACGGTTCAGGAAATAGGGGAGATGCGTGATGAGTTTATTATCAAATCGCCGCCTGATACTGCTGATAAAATTCTTGCTGCTCTCAAAGCAGGTTTCGGTGAGGAAAATGTGGAAGTACTTTCTAAGTCTGTTATTTCTCCTTCAATGAGTGTTACATTGAGAAAGAGAGCGCTACTTGCATTTTTTACAGGCCTTATAGGAATCTTACTGTATCTGACAATAAGATTTGAGTTTCATTTTGCAGTTTGTGCAACAATTGCGATTTTTCATGATTTGCTGGTTGTCATCGGTATCCTGGCACTTACAGGAAGAACAATTGATGGAACGATTATTGCAGCCTTACTGACAATTGCCGGATACTCGGTCAATGACACAATAGTGATTTTTGATAGAATAAGAGAGAATCTTAAAAAAACTCGAACCAGAAATTACGGTGAATTATTTAATCAATCAATCAATGAAACCCTGAGCAGGACGATTCTAACTGTCTTGACAGTTATTTTTGTTGATACACTTCTGTTAATATTTGGAGGTGAACCACTGAAAAATTTTGCATATGCTCTTCTTTTTGGTTTCATATTTGGAGCCTATTCTTCAATATTTATTGCTTCGGCAATTCTCATTGATTGGCAAAGAAAATTTGGGTTTAGATTTAATCTATGAGGTTAACGGGTGGTATTCTAAAAGGAAGGAAACTTTTTTTTAGAAAGACGCCAAGTCTCAGACCAACACGAAATATTGTAAGAGAGGCGATCTTTGACATTTTAAGAGAAGATATACAGGGAAGCAGAGTACTTGAAATTTTTGCCGGAACAGGTTCTCTTGGGTTTGAGGCATTAAGCCGTGGAGCATTGTCTGTAGTTTTTGTTGATAATTATCCTCAATCGATAAGAATCCTTAAAAGAAATTGCAGGTTACTGAATCTTGAAAATAAAACAACAATTATAAAGATGGACACAGAAAAAGCTTTGAAAAAATTTTGCAAATCTGGTCAGATATTTGATGTGGTTTTGGCTGACCCTCCTTATAATATAGAAACCACAAAAATGAGACGAATTTTTCTGCAGGTTTCTACAATTTTGAATGAAGATGGTTTTTTTGTTGTTGAATTGAGTTCAAAAAGAAATGTTTTTGAAAGCCCAGAAAATTCTTCTCTTGAATTGAACAAGGAAAGGAAATATGGTTCAACAAGAATACAGATATATAAGAAGAAAAGAACGCCTCGCAGTTTATCCGGGTAGTTTTGATCCGGTTACAAATGGACATGTTGATATTATTGAGAGAAGTTTGAAATTTATTGACAGATTAATTATAAGCGTCACACATCATCCTGTTAAAAAACCCCTGTTTTCTTTCAGGGAAAGAATGGAAATGCTTCAGGGCGTTTTTCAGAAAAGAAGAGAAATTACTGTGGATTATTTTGACGGGCTGCTGGTTGACTACCTTGAGAAAAAAGGTATTTATCTTGTGATACGCGGATTGAGAGCTGTTTCTGATTTTGATTATGAGTTTCAGATGGTTTTGACCAATAGAAAGTTACTTCCGCAAATTGAGACAATCTTTTTGACTCCCCGTGAAGAATATCTTTATTTAAGTTCTTCTCTGGTTAAAGAAATTGCGCGGTTGAATGGACCGGTTGAGAAATTTGTACCCGAAATCGTTGTAAAAAAACTTAAGGAAAAATTTTCTCTCACTCATTAAACAAGGAGAAAAAATGACAACCTCAAGACGACATAGTAATAGTAGAAGAGACAGTCGAAGAAAAAATAACAAGAGAATCGTTCCTGTGGTACTTGTTAGATGTTCAAATTGCGGCGCAATGAAAATTCCTCACAGGGTGTGTCTGGAATGTGGCTATTACAACGGAAAACCTGTAATTGTAAAGAAAATTAAAGAAAAGAAAGCTTCAAAGTAATGATAAGAATTGCCATAGATGGAATGGGTGGTGATCATGCCCCTTTGGCTGTTATAAAGGGTATATTATTGTTTTTGGAAGAAGATAAATCTGACGCAGAAATAATCTGTGCCTGTACTAAGGATGTGCTTAAACATGTGGATAATAAGAAAGAATTACATGACCTGAAATTTGTTCTTTGTGAAAAATATATACCCATGGATCAGAAGCTATCATTATCAATTTTCAAGAATAAAGATACGACAATGCACAAAATAATTGAGTTGCTCAAAGATAGGGAAGCAGATATTGCATTCAGTGCGGGTAATACCGCCCTTTTTGTTTCAATTGCTGTAAACGAGCTTGGAATGATTACCGGTATAGACAGACCTGCAATCTGTGTGCATCTTCCAAATTTAAAAGATCGCCTTACGCTTTTCCTTGATGTCGGTGCGAATGTTTCTCCAAAATCTATAAATCTTTATCAATATGCAGTTATGGGAAATTTTTATGCAGAAAGTGTTCTTGGTATACAGAGACCATCTGTGGCATTATTGAATATTGGTGAAGAACCAGGCAAAGGTGACGATCTCAGGCAGAATGTTTACAAGAAATTGTCTGAAAACTCCGTGATAAATTTCATAGGTAATATAGAAGGTCATGAGATATTTTCAGGTAAAGCAGATGTTATTGTTGCTGATGGATTTTGCGGAAATATTGTTCTCAAAGTCAGTGAAGGTATTGGAAGGGCTTTTAAAAATATAATGTTACGGGAGATAAATAGATCCATTGCAGGTAAAATAGGCTTGTTCCTTGCAAAAAATTCAATAAGGAGATATGCCAGAAAGATAGATTATGCAGATTATGGGGGTGGAATTCTTCTCGGTGTCAATGGTATCGTGATTATTGGGCATGGTAGGTCATCACCTCGGGCAATATGTCAGGCACTTCACCTCGGGAAAAGAATAGCAACGAGTACTTTCATAGAAAAACTGAAGGAGTACAGGGAGAAATGGGGGCAGGAATAATTGGTATTGGATCATATGTTCCGGACAGGGTTCTAACAAATGCAGACCTGGAGAAGATGGTTGATACTTCAGATGAATGGATAGTTACCAGAACAGGAATCAGAGAAAGAAGAATATGTCCTGAAGGAAAGGCTGCCTCTGATCTGGGTACAGTTGCAGCAATAAGGGCTGTTGAGGATGCTGGAATTAAGGTACAGGAAATAGATATGATAATATGCGCGACGATTACCCCTGATATGGTCTTTCCTTCAACCGCATGTATAATTCAAAACAATATTGGCATTGAAAATATTCCCTGCTTTGATTTATCTGCAGCATGTTCAGGTTTTATATACGGACTTGAAATTGCCAGAAGTTTAATAGAAACACATAGATACAGAAATATTCTTGTTGTTGCTGCTGAATGTATGAGCAGAGTGACTGACTACACAGATAGGACAACATGCGTTCTACTTGGAGATGGAGCCGCTGCTGCTGTGGTTTCCAAAGTTGAAGATAATTATGGTATTCTTGACACATATCTCGGGGCTGCTGGAAAATATAGTAATCTTCTTTATGTACCAGCAGGTGGTTCAAAAATACCAGCTTCACATGAGACAGTGGATAAAAGGATGCATTTTATGAAAATGGAGGGTTCAACTCTTTTCAGGATTGCTGTAAATGCAATGAGCGATTCCGTTAAAAAAATTATTGAGAGAAACAAAATTTCGCCTGAAGATATAGTTCTCTTTATACCCCATCAGGCTAATATCCGTATTATCCAGGGTGTTGCGAAATCTGCCTGCATTGCAATGGACAGGGTTTTTCTGAATATTGAGAAGTATGGCAATATGTCAGCAGCTTCGGTGGGAGTTGCTCTGGATGAGGCAGCAAAATCTGGAAAGATAAAGAAAAATGACCTTATTTGCATGGTTTCTTTCGGTGCAGGTCTCACTTGGGCTGCAAACCTTATAAAGTGGAGTAAAAATGACTGAGATAAAAATCGGTGCAGTTTTTCCAGGGCAAGGTTCCCAGTATGTTGGAATGGGAAAAGAGTTGTATCAGAATTTCACTGTCGTTAAGGAGATATTTGATATTGGTAGTTCAATATGTGGTTTTGATATTGCCTCGATGTGTTTTGAGGGACCTATTGATAGATTAACCGATACTGAGATATGTCAGGTCTGTGTTTTTGCTTTGAGCATTGCGTGCTGGAAAGTCTTTTATAATGAATTTTTGATAACTCCGGTATTTGCTGCTGGTCACAGCCTTGGTGAATACACTGCACTGACCTGTGCAGGTGCATTTTCTCTGAGTGATGCCTTCAATCTGGTGACGAAAAGAGCAAAATACATGAAAGAAGCAACACTGAAAAATCCTGGAACAATGGTTGCTGTACTCGGAAAAACATTTGATGAAATTACAAAGATTATAGAATCTTTTGAAAATCTATACATTTCAAATATAAACGCCCCCGGACAGATCGTTGTTGGCGGGAAAAAAGAAGCAGTGAATGTTTTTTTACAGATGTGTGAAAAAAATGGTATTAAGTGTATACCTTTGAATGTTTCGGGAGCTTTTCATACACCACTGATGGAACAAGCATCTCAGCTTCTCGAAGAAGAAATTGACAGAATTACCGTTACAAGCTGTCAATTTTCTGTTTATTCTAATTATAATGGAGAAGTAATTTCACAACCAGAGGAAATTAGATTTGCGTTGAAGAAACAGATAATTTCTCCTGTACAGTGGGTAAAGACGATAAAATCCGTCGAAAGTCAGGTGAAGTTGATAATTGAATTCGGGCCGCGAAAAGTACTTTCGGGTCTTATTAAAAAAATTGCACCGGATATGAATGTAGCCAATATCGAGGATGTGAAATCGTTTGAAAAAACTTATGAAGTTCTGAAGTTAATAACTTAATCGATGGGAGGAGGAATGGAAGATTTTTCCGGAAGGGTTGTGATTATTACCGGTGCAGCCGGCGGAATTGGTAGAGCACTGGCTGAAAAATTTGGTTTTGCTGGAGCAAATCTGGTACTATGGGATGTTATTCGACCGGATGCTGTTAAAGAATCTTTGAATATTTCTGGAAGGATTATTAGTGATGAGGTTGATATAACCAAAAGCGTAAGTATTGAGACGGCTGTGTCTAATGTGATGTCTGAATTCGGCAGGGTGGATGTTCTGGTTAACAATGCAGGTATTACAAGGGATGCACTTGTACTTAGAATGAAAGAGGAGGACTGGGACAGGGTTATTGAGGTAAACTTGAAGGGATCCTTTTTGTGTAGTAAAATTATTGCCCATATTATGTGGTCTCAAAAATCAGGCAGGATTATCAATATTGCATCCGTGATAGGTCAGATAGGAAATATTGGACAGGTGAATTATTCAGCTTCAAAGGCTGGGATGATAGCCATGACAAAGACATGCGCAAGGGAATTTGCAAGATTCGGAGTAACGGTTAACGCTGTGGCGCCGGGATATATTCAAACTCCTATGACTGAAAAAATTCCTGACAAGATAAAAAATCAGGTTTTAGAACGAATTCCCCTTGGAAGGTTCGGTACACCTATGGATGTTGCAGAACTTGTCTTATTTCTTGCTTCAGATAGGGCTTCTTATATAACGGGTCAGGTTTTTCGTGTTGATGGAGGGTTGGTGATGTAGAGTGTTTTTACCAAAAACATGGAGGGATAATGGAAAGAAGCGAAATCGAAAAAATGGTCAAGAGTATAGTAATGGAAAAACTTCAAGTCGAAGAGAGTGCAGTAGTGGAAAATGCATCTTTTGTGGATGATCTTGGTGCTGATTCTCTTGACACAGTGGAACTTGTGATGGATTTTGAGGAGAAGTTTGGAGTGGAGATTCCTGATGAGGATGCAGAAAAAATTAGGACAGTTGGTGATGCAATAAAATATCTTGAGGAGAAGACAAAAGATAAATGAAAAAGGAAGAAAAACGAGAGGTTGTAATAACCGGACTGGGTCTTGTAACTCCGGTTGGCAATGACGTAGCAGCAACATGGAGAAATCTTATTGATGGTAAAGGCGGTGTAGGTATCATCAAGGATTTTGATACATCGAATTTTTCAACAAAGATTGCTGCCGAAGTTAAAGATTTCAATCTCGACCTTGTAGACAAAAAATCTGCCAGAAGAATGGACAAGTTTGTTCAATTTGCAGTGAAGGCAGCCCACGAAGCAGTTAGCGACAGCGGAATTTCCTTTGAAAATGAGGATAAAGATAAAATAGGAGTGATTATAGGTGCCGGTATAGGTGGATTAAGAGTAATAGAACAGCAACACCTGCAGTTAATAAATGCAGGACCTTCAAGAATTTCACCATTGTTGATACCAATGCTTATACCCGACATGGCTGCCGGTCAGATAGCGATAATGTTTGGCTTGAAGGGCCCGAATTTTGCAACCGTGAGTGCCTGTGCATCAGGTGCTCACGCAATAGCGGTTGCATGTGAACTCATTCGTACAGGAAAGATGGATATTGTTTTAACAGGAGGAACAGAATCCTGTATTACACCCCTCGGACTTGCAGGATTTTGTTCTATGAAAGCATTATCGGAAAGAAATGATGAACCGGAAAAAGCCAGCCGTCCATTTGATGCAAGAAGAGACGGTTTTGTGATGGGTGAAGGTAGCGGTATTGTTATAATGGAAAGTATGGAAC
>JAOAAW010000065.1 GCA_026418655.1 bacterium
CTTCCAGCAGGCTCTTATACGATAACAGCTTCCCTTGCTAACCATACTGTTGTTGCGCCTGCAGGTGGCGTTTATAATGTGACGATTCCTCAAAATGCGACAGGAAAGGATTTTACACTTGTTGCCTATTCAATTTCAGGAAATGTCAGGGTAAATGATATTTCGGGTCCTACTGGTACAATTGTATATTGTCAGGGACCTTTAGGTACCCAGCAATATACTGTTGGGGCTGATGGAAAGTATACATTCTATCCACTACCTGCGGGTGACTATAAACTCTGGGCAGAAAAGATCGGGTATAAGACAACATATCCTGCGGAAGAGATTTATCAGTTCAAGCTTGGTTCTTTTGCGACAAAGAATTTTGTTTTGCAAAAGAAGTAGACTATTTCTTCCGTTTTCGATAGTGTAGCAGGGTGCAGTAGTATAAAATGAACGAAAAAGTTAATGGATTTACGCTTATAGAGCTCCTTGTTGTCATCGCAATTATCGCGATACTTGCAGCGATGTTGCTTCCTATTTTGGCGAAAGCGAGGGCAAAGGCGCACCAGGCTGTATGTTTGAGTAATCTCAAGCAGCTTGGACTCTGTTTTGAGATGTATGCAGAGGATTGGGATGGTTTTTTCCCCAAGGATGCAACTATGTCAAATGTCTGGTTTACACAGATAGCGCTTTATGTTCCAAAAACAAGAACTGGCTTTGTGGCCTATAGCAGTATGTATGATCCTGCTGAGGACTTTTGGCTGGCAGGGATACTGAGATGTCCGGCAGAGCCAAAGAGTTCAGCATACTGGAATGTTGATTGGAGTGGAATGCAACCAGCAGTGAATAAGGTTGCCACCTGGTATGGAATAAATGGTTATCTTTGCGGTACGAGTCCTGATCCAGATCTGAGATACTGGCCAAAACTATCAAGAATAAGGGAGCCAGCAAAAACATTTTTACTCTGTGATATGAAACCTGGTCCACAGCTTGATAATTCTGACTATTATGCACGGATAAATTTCAATCATCCTGGAATGGGAATTGCTTACAGACATTCAGGCTCAGCAAGCTTTTTGTTCTGCGATGGCCATGTTGAATCAAGAAGAAAAGACCAAGTGCCAGTCTGGTATTCAGGAACAACAGATCCGTTCTGGTTCAGTGGCCAGACACAATAAAAATAAAGGTAAATTTTCCCATCCTCTTTTCCTTTTTTCTCCCTCTTTATACAAGAGCGATGGGGAGATTTCTTTGTTTCTTCTCCCTCTTTATAAAAGAGGGCTGGGGAGATTTCTTTGATTTTACTCTTTTACGAAATCTCCCTTCATCCCCCTTTTATAAAGGGGAAAAAATTGTATTTTTATGTTTCCTTCACTCCTTCCTTTATAAAAGGAAGGTGGGGATGGATTTAGGTCTTTTCTCCCTCTTTATAAAAAGAGGGCGGGGAGAAGAAGTTTGCATTTTTTATAAGTTTTTTTTCGTCGTATAATTACACTATGGACAATGAACTTTTTGAAAGGAAAAAAGAGTCCCCGCAAACAGGGACTGAACCTCTTGCATACAGAATGAGGCCAAGGAGCTTTGATGAGTTTGTGGGTCAGAGACATCTTCTTGATGCTGGTAAAGCGCTTCGAAAACTTATTGAGTCAGACAGATTTTCAAGTTTGATATTTTTTGGTCCTCCTGGTTGTGGAAAAACTGCTCTTGCATTGTTGATAGCAGGGATTACCAGGAAGCATTTTGTATCTCTTAATGCCATTACTGCCACGGTTGCCGACCTCAGAAAGATTATCGATGAGGCGAGATGGAGAAAAACCAACAGTGGTATAAAGACCATGTTATTTATTGACGAAATTTCGCATTTTAACAAACTCCAGCAGGACGCTTTAATGCCTGATGTCGAAAATGGAACCATAGTTCTTATAGGAGCAACTACTCATAATCCTTTTTTTTCAATCAACAGGGCTCTTGTTTCAAGATCAACTATTTTTGAGTTCAAGAGGCTGGAACAATCCGAGATAATTCGTATTATCGATAATGCACTTGCTGACAGAGTAAGAGGGCTTGGCAATCTCAATATCAGAATTGATGAGGATACCAAAAAATACATTGCGAGATATTCAGATGGAGATGCAAGGGTTGCTTTGAATATTCTTGAAACCGCTGCGAACATAAGCCAGCGAGTTCAGGATGGGAGTATTGTTCTGGATTTATCAACCATTCAACAGATTACTCAGAGAAAATATATTAGCTACGACCGTGAAGATGAACACTACCACACAATTTCTGCCTTTATCAAAAGTATCAGAGGGTCTGACCCTGATGCTGCACTATACTGGCTTGCGAAGATGCTTGTTGGTGGAGAAGATCCTGCTTTTATCGCGCGAAGAATTTTAATTGCTGCTTCAGAAGATATTGGCAATGCAGACCCAATGGCAATTGTTGTTGCTGCTTCAACACTGCAGGCAGTAGAGCATGTTGGCATGCCAGAAGCCAGAATCTGTCTTGCTCAGGCAACAATTTATCTTGCGACTGCACCAAAGAGTAATGCCTGTTATCTTGCGATTGAGGCAGCAACACAACAGATTCAGAAGGAAATGAGTCAAGAAGTACCTGACCATCTGAAAAGTACAGGTTATTCAGGCGCTGAGATTCTTGGACATGGAAAGGGTTATTTGTATCCCCATGATTTTCAGGAGCATTTTGTTCCCCAGAAATACATGCAGAAAAAACAGGTATTCTATAAACCAACAGACGCTGGATACGAGAGGAGAATTAAAATTTTTCTTCAAAGAATAGAAGCATTAGAGCGACAGAAAGCAAAGGGTAAAAATGACAAAGACAGAAATCAGAAGAAGAATTCTTAGCCAATTGAAACAGATTACAGACAACCAGTATAATCAGATGACTGAAAAAATCTTTGAAAATTTTGTTTCACTTCCTGAATACAGAAAATGTTGGACCTTGATGACATATGTATCTTTTGACAGAGAACCAGATACCATCCAGATTATCAATGATGCTCTTGGTAAAGCAAAAACTGTTTGTGTTCCCTATGTTGAATGGGAAAAGGGTTCTATGTTTCCAGTACAGATATTCAGTATAGACGATATAGATTTTTCCACAAAAGTACCTCAGCCACTTAACCAATCACTTGTGGATATAAGTGAAATAGAACTTATTATTGTACCGGGTGTGGCTTTTGATACCAGCTGTAACAGGCTTGGCAGGGGAAAAGGTTTTTATGATAGATTTTTATCTGGTTGCGATGCACTTAAAATTGGGCTGGCTTTTGATATGCAAATTCTTGATGAGATTCCTTTTTCTTCCGGTGATGTTCCGGTTGATATGGTTATTACAGAAACAAGAATTTTGAGTGTGCATAAGTAATTGTTCCTTCTTTATAAATCCCCCTTAGTCCCCCTTTTACAAAGGGGGAATATTATCCTCTTTTCTTCCTTTACTCCCTCCTTTATAAAAGGAGGGTGGGGATGGATTTAGGTTTTCTGTTTTCCTTTTTGAAGTCACCCTATAATCCCCCTTTTATAAAGGGGAAAGTGCATACTGAAGAGGGTCTCGGAAAGGTTTATTCCCTTCGCCTAAATCTGCTGTTGTGCTATTTTCTTAATCTCAAGATATTTTGTGTACGGGTTTTCCCACTCTGTTTGATTTTGAGGATTATACTCAATAAGTGGAAATGATTTTGCAACAAGCTCCCTGAACTCCTGGTGGTTTTTTATTATTTTCGCAGCAATCATCTGAACACCTATATTGCCAATTGCTGTTGCTTCCACAGGACCACATAAAACCTTTTTTCCTGTTGAAGACGCAGTAAAACCAGAAAGAACCTTATTTTGAGAACCACCGCCCACTATATGAAGTACATCAATTTTTCCGGCAATGGACTCCATTCTTTCTAAATGAAATCTGTATTCAAGGGCAAGGCTTTCAAGTATTGTTCTGGAGATTTCTCCTATTGTCTGTGGAACCCTTTGATTGGTAATTTTACAAAATCTTTGGATTTTTTCAACCATATTTCCCGCAAACAAAAACATTGAATTATTGACATCTATGAGAGATTGAAACGGTTTTTCTTTTGCTGCCATTTCGCCAAGCTCAGTATAAGAAAACTTACGGTTGTGTTCCATATCCCATTGTCTTCTGCATTCCTGCCAGATCCACAATCCCATAATATTTTTCAGAAATCTTATCTTCCCACCATAGCCACCTTCATTCGTAAAATTATATTCCAGCACATCATCATTAATGAGTGGTTGATCAATTTCTTTTCCGAGTAATGACCAGGTTCCTGATGAAATATATCCCCATTTATCGGTTGATGATGGAACTGCAAATACAGCAGATGCTGTATCATGGCAGCAAACAGAGTAGATAGGAACCTTTGAAATTCCTGTTTCTTCCTGAATATATTTTGAAAGTATGCCAAGTTTCTTCCCGGGCGGAACGATATCAGGCAAAAAATGCGTTGGGATTCCAAGTTTGCGAAGGATATCTTTTGCCCAGTCGCCTCGTGGCTTATATTTTTTCTTCATGGGATTAAGCATCTGCGAGGTTGAAGCAATTGTGAATTCACTTGCTGTTGAGCCGCAGAGCCAGAAATTAAGAAGGTCGGGTATAAATAGCATTCTGTATGCTGATGAAAGTATCCATGGTGTTTGAATTTTTGTTGCATATACCTGGAACAGAGAATTGATTGGCATGAACTGAATGCCTGTCTTTTTGAAAATCTCCTGTTTGCTGACTGTTGTAAATGCTTTTTCCATTACATTTTCTGTCCTTCTGTCCCTGTAATGGAAGGGAAGACTGATGAGAATGCCATTTCTATCTATAAAAGCATGGTCAACTCCCCAGGTTGTAACACCAATTCCTGCAATCTGCATACCTGACACAGATTTTAGTCCGTTTTTGATTTCAGAAAATATTGCAGGAGCATCCCAGAAAAGATGCCGATCAATCTGAATTCTGTGGCTTGGGAATCTGTGAACTTCTTTTATTTGGAGTTTTCCATTTTCAATAAAACCCAGCATCACCCTTCCACTTTCAGCGCCGAGGTCTACTGCCAGGAAATGGCTGTTTTTCATAATGTCCTCCTGTATGCAAGTTATTATAACGACTTATTGATTTCAGTCAAAAATTGTATACAATGTTTACTCAGATTACACAAACTTGAAAATCTTTGTGTTTCGCCTTACAATTCCTGAAATACAGGAGAGTGAATGATTATTGATTTTCATACTCATGCATTCCCGGATAATATAGCAGAAAAAGCATTAAAAACAATTGAGTCCATGGGCGGAATAAAACCAAAATTTGATGGAACCCTAAGGGGTTTGCTTGAATCTATGGACGAAGCAGGAATTACAGTTAGTGTTGTTCTGTCAATTGCGACAAAGCCATCACAGTTTGAGTCAATTTTTAGATGGTCGCGTTCAATATTTTCAGAAAGAATCATCCCCTTTCCCTCTGTTCATCCTGATGATGAAAGGGTTGTTCAGCATATATTTGAAATAAAAAACGAGGGTTTCAAGGGATTGAAGTTGCACCCATATTTCCAGAATTTTTATGTTGATGAGGAAAGGATGTTTCCGATTTATGAGGCGATTGAAAAAACAGGCCTGATACTTGTTATGCATTCAGGGTACGATTTTGCGTATGAGAGAATTGATAGAGCAGGGCCCGAGAGAATTAAGCGGATAATTGAAAAGTTTCCTGAACTTAAACTTGTTGCTGCGCATTTGGGTGGATGGCAACAGTGGTCTGGAGTGGAGAAATTTCTTATCGGGAGAAAAGTCTATTTTGAAACCTCTTTTTCACATGGTTTTCTGGAAAAAAGAGAGATAACAAAAATAATTTTATCTCATAGTCCTGATAAGATACTTTTTGGTTCAGATACTCCATGGGCAGATCAGAAAGAATCTGTTAAAGCGATACAGGAAAGCGAGTTGCCCCAGGATATCAGGGATAAGATATTTTTTCAAAATGCTGCGGAATTGATTGGTATACAAAATTTTCGTTAGGAATATGCCCAATTTTTGTCTTTTGGAATCCCCCTTGGTCCCCCTTTTGTAAAGGGGGAAATATGAGGGTAAGGGTTATTTCCATACTCCGACAATCTTAAACCTACATTTTTTGCATTCGCCATTAACAATATTATTCTGACTTACCAGGTAACCTTCTCTTTCAATAAGCAGGAAGCCGCAGCGTGGACAATGTGTATTTTCTCCCTGATCGCCAAATACATTTCCTGTATAGACATAAATAAATCCTGCCTCAATGGCTTTCCTTCTGAACTGTCTTATTTTCTCAACAGGTGTTGGATAATGGTCAGACATTTTATATGTTGGATAGAAGCGTGAAATGTGCCATGGAATTTCAAAGGAAATTTTTGAAAGTTCTTTTATCAGGAAACTGAAGACATCTTCACTATCATTATATTCTGGAATTACAAGGGTTGTGACTTCAACCCATATTCCTCGTTCTTTCATTGCTCTGATGTTGTTCAAAACAGGAGCAAAATGAGCGCCACAGAGTTTTTGATAGAAATTTTCATCACCCTTCAGGTCAATATTTGCTGCATCCAGATATGGTGTAATTTTTTCAAGGGCTTCCCTGCTCATATATCCATTTGTCACAAAATTATTACGAAGGCCTGCTTGTTTTGCTAAAACTGCGCAATCATAGGCAAATTCAAAATATACTGTTGGTTCTGTGTATGTATAGGAAATACTTTCGCACTTATATTTTCTGGCGAGGCTTACTATTTCAGCCGGACTTATTATGCTTCCGTATGTTGTATAGTTTTCTGGTGCCTGTGAAATTTCAAAATTCTGACAGAAACTGCATTTGAAATTACATCCCACAGTTGAAATAGAAAAGGCAGTACTTCCAGGGAGAAAATGAAAAAATGGCTTTTTTTCTATCGGGTCAACATTTCTTGCAACAGGAAAGCCATAAACAATGGAGAAAAGCTGACCATCCTTATTAATCCTGACCCTGCATAATCCACGCCCTCCTTCTTCAATGACACAATAATGATTACACAATCTGCATCTGACCTTTTTCTCGGGTAATTTTTCCTGGAAAAATGCAAGATGCATCTTTTACTCCAGCCGGTAGGTTAATATCAGGGGTTGTCCACTTCTGATGATTTCAACAGTGACAAGTTTTGTCTGACTGCTTATAATTGTGTTATAAACTGCATATGCCCTTGCTAAACTGTCTATCAGGGTACCATTAATTCTTTTTATTACATCGCCTGGCTGGATTCCAATCTGAGCCGAAATTCCTCCTTCAGGAACTCTGTTAACAACAAACCCCTCAACCCTGCCATCCTGCACAAAAGGCGTTACGCTTACAGAGGCAAGAAGTGATGGATCTGACCTCATCTTTTCGGAAATTTCATTGAGATTTATGCTTTTTGGTTGTTGTGGAACCGGTATATTGGTTTCAATATTTGTTGAGGTGATCGGTTGGGTTTGAGATGTTGTTGATGTCTGTCCAGGTCTTCCAGGAAAAACTTTGACAGACGAATCTTTAATTGCAATGGCAGTTTTATCTATCTGTGGTTTTGGCAGGGTTAATTTTATATCCCTGCCATTATACGAAAATTCAACATCAAACTCATTGATTTTTTTTACGTATGCATTTTCAATTATATCGCCCTCGCTCAACACGGTTTCTGTTTTTCTTTCAGTAATCTCAACTATTGCAAGGGAATCACCATCAGGATTATAAATTATACCTTTCAGAGCAATAATGGAATCAAGGGCTGGTTCTGGTGCTGGCTTCAGTATTGATTTTACTGGTTTTTGTTGTGGTGGGGGTGTGTCAGCAAAAATTTTCCTGTTGATAATTTTTGAATAATCGGTCTTACCAGAACAAAAATTATTAAAATTAGAAAAAAGGCATAAGAGACAGGCCACGCAAACCGGATTGAAAAGTTTCTTCATTTCATTCATTGTTAAAATTATACCACAAAAAGATTTTACATAAAATAGGATGGATTTACAAAATCCTCCTTTGGGGTCCCCCTTTTGCAAAGGGGGAAAATACAATCGGGCAAACGGGGGTAGGGAAGATTTTTCTTTTGCAAAAGAAGACAGGTAAAAAAAACAGGGCGGGATTTGATCCCGCCCTGTTCTGATTCACAAGGATGCTACATCAATCTGACCATTTACCCTGGGTCCAGTACATCTCAGCAACTCCTGATGTTGCACCTGCACCTGATGCATAGACATCAATGGTGCCACCACCATTATAGTCACCGATGTACAGGTATCCACCCGCTAATGTAGAAGCATCTCCTGCTGCAACCTGTTGTGGACCAGCAGGTGCTTCAAACTTCCAGTACCAACCTCTTGTTCCAGCAGGACTTGCCCAGATGTTGATTACAGCCAGAATGATGTTATCCCAGTTAAGCGCTGGATACTGTGGCCAGCCAGTGCCATATCCGGGTAATCGTCCTTCTATTGCCCATGTCTCAATACCATAGAGCAGGTCAAGGTCCTGAATCACTCCATCCGGCTTATTGGCTTCTTTCTTTTCATTGTATTTATCAACCGGGCAATAAGGTTTCATGATATCAAGTGTGCCGTTTCCAGTTACAATGGTTGATGTTGCCTGACCATTCATAAAGTAGCTGATTGTTCCAGAGAAGCTCTTTGTACCAGAGCCATTTGGTGTAACCGATATCGTCAGGATATGGTCTGCAACTGTACCTGCTGAACCACCGGTTCCAGCAAACACAAACTTCAGTGTTTTGAGTCCTGTAACAGGAGTGTCATTTAGCTGATAATAGTTGGTACCGGATGTAAGAGGTACCCCATCCCTCAAAACCGATACCACTGTCCAGGATGGAATCACTTCTTCAAGGGTATAAGACACCGGCTTTTTACCATCATCAATGTCAATCTTGATGCTGTAGGTCAATGTTGCACCAGCGGCAGCCCTTGTTTGAAGTGTTCTTGTTGCAACAATATCACCTGGAGTTCTTTCCATATTCCAGCAGAACTTGTCGCCTGTTACAACAATATTTGCACCACCTAAATCAGTGATTGCAGTTGCAATTCCAGCAGAAGTTGCTGAATAAAGGATTCTACCACCCACTCCATCAGCCACAAACACTATTGAACCATCTCCAAACGGTGAATACTGTGGATATGCTGGATTTGTAATGCCGGCAAGTCCTGGAAATGCGGTAACACCAAGTCCTGTGCCTGCATCCATTGTATAAATCTTGCTTGTGCCATCCCTGTTAGAAACAAAAATGATCTTTGTTCCATCAGGTGAAAAGCTTGGATTTGTGTCATTCCATTTTCCAGAAATGTTTCCACCGAGGATCTGGGCAGTTCCTTTTACAACAGCAGTATCTGCTGATGCATTGCAGGAAAGAGCAATCTTGTATATTGTTTTCTGACCAGAGCCATTTTCAACCCAGACAAGGCTGCTCATATCTGGTGCAATGGCTATATCCTCAGCATTTGTACCAATGTTGAATGAGACTGCTGTTTCACTGACTGATTTGTCAATGAGCTTGGCAAAAATCTGTTTTGCTCCAAGGTTTGTTCCAGCGATAAAGAATACCCATTTTCCATCAGGACTGATTACAGGCATCTTTATTACTTGTTTTCCGCTAAAGCCAGGGGTTGACTGATCAACAAAAATTTGGTTGTTTGTTCCATCTGAATTCATTCTTAGGATCGCTGAGGGCGGCACATTGGTTCCTGTTTTTATGTCATAAACAATTCTTGCAGCGCCAAGTGATGGATAGCTCTTGATGCCTGTACCAGGTGTTGTCACTGTTGTTATTGGATCAATTCTTGTTGCACTTGTAAAATCACCGACCCTTACCTGAGCATCATTAGCAGCACCAGAGGTAAATGCAATCTCAGTGTCAGTAATTCCTGGTACCTGTCTCTTATACACATCT
>JAOAAW010000095.1 GCA_026418655.1 bacterium
GTAAAGCGGCTTATTCGGTCGCATGATCTGATTAAATTTCATAAAGGACTTAATAGAAGTAAAGGAAAGGACAGTGAACGTTAATAATACCAGGGTTATTCCGGTTAACATTGTTCTGATTTTTCTTCTTTTCATATTGGCTACACCAAGAGAAAAGGCTGTTCCTGCTGCTGCGATTCTTCCAACATCCGTTTGATACACTTTTGAACCTTCTCGTTTCAGTCTTTGCATCTGTTCTTCAAATTTTGATGCGACTATGGAGATTACAACAATTGAAAGTGCCAGAACCACAAATGCAAGAAGAATTACCTCAGGAGCAGTCGTCAATTTGAATGCAGGATGAACCATTCGCATGATAAGATAAATTATCATAAAGATGGCCGCCATACCTGCAATTCTCTTTTCTAATTTTGCAAATCCAAAAAAGAGTCGTTCCCCAAAATATGCAAAGGGCATCAATAATAGGAAGTAAAAAATAATACCCTTTATTACATCGTTTGCAGTGCTTTTAACATCCGGATATGCCCTCGACTCTATTGCCTGAGATTGCCTTGAGTAACTGAGAAATGCTTCCCAGTCCTTTTGTCCTCGAGCTTGTTCTGCTTTTTTCAGAAGTTCACTTGATTGCTGTTGCAAAGCATCAAGCCGTTCATTTCTGATATTGTATTTTTTGAAATTTGCCACTCTGTAAGCGTCCAGAATTATCATATCTTTTGCGGCCTGATATTGTAAACCCACAATTCTGTCGGTTGTATCAACAGGAAATCCCAATCCCTCGGCTTTTCCCTTATCCTGTGTTGTTGGTTCTGAATTTAGAAGAAGTAATCTAATTCCTAGGGGACCTGATTGTCCTGCGATTTTTATATAGGTTTTAGGTTTTGCGAATACAACGCCAACTGGTTCTCTGTATGATGACCATTTCCAGCTGGAAAGGGAAAATGTTTCAAGAAAATATGAGTATGCTTCGGGAAGACTATTTGATAGATCAAAGATGTCAAGTCTGTTGATGGCCGTGAGATACTGGGGGTCAATTAATCCTATTAAATTGATGGGTTTACAATCAAACAGTACAATCATCCATTTTTTATTAAGAACATCAAGTCTTACAGTGTTTGGATATTGTTCATTTCCATGGACGCCATAATCCGGAGCCATACTAATCTCGCCGTTCTCATTATTTATACGGTATGCTTGTAGAAGAAATGTTGTTCCAAGTGGGCAGCCAATGATATTCGCCTCTCCGCTTTCGTCTGTAATTGATAAAATGTCACCCCTCACTCCCAAAAAGGTTTTTTCATATTTTATTGTTCCCTGAAGTCCCCAACGTGGAAGCACAACTGCATTTTCAACAGGTTCACTTGGGACAAAGCTTTTTCTCGGGTCAAATTTTACAACCTTTGCTGTTAGCACGGCAAAAACGTCTTTTATTGTGAAGTCAGGCATTGAGAAGAAGTCGCGATCATTAACTGCCAGTGATATCATTTTTTTGATCAGATTTACCTGCTTTTGAACATTATCTAATTTAACATTAGAGAGAGTGTCAAAAGGTGTGTCAATAAACCTTCTTGAATCATTTGCAGTAATAAAAGAAATAGAAGGGAAGCCAGCAAATGTAATTATTTCACCATCGGTTCTAATCAGTTCAGGCAGAAAATTGGACCATACATTACCTTTTTCAGGACTTACACCATTTATAATGCTATTTTCGGGGTCATAGCCAAGTTTTACACATTCATTTCTTCCTGCTTCTATTAGCTTTTTGGCAAAAGGTGCAAGAAACTTTTGATATTTAAACTCGTAGGTGTTGTGCCAGAGCGCTACCTGATCTGATTGGCTTGTAATATCTAAGCAGAAAACAAACTTAGGATTTATTGGTTCTTTTATTTTCTCTTTAACCTGACTGGCTGTTCTCATATGTCTTAGCACGAACTCTGAGATACCCTGTAATGATTGAAAATGTCCGGCAGTAGCAAGAAATATTATAGTTCTTCGTGGTGGATTCTTTGAGAAATAATTTGCTAGTTCAAGTAATGCAGATATTCCGCATGCTGATTCTGCTCCTGGTGCTATAGTTGGTACGACACTTATTGAATCATAGAAACTCTGGATTAGAATTATCTCTTTTTTTAGTGCTGGATCTTTTCCTTCAATCATCGCAAAGATATTCTTTGCGGGTAGTTTTTTCCATAATACCTTTGCATTTACTGTTACGTTTGTTGATTGGTTTGCAATTTCTATAAGATCTGTCGCATATTGTTTACGTACATAAAACCTAGGTATATTCAGCGGGACAGAAGAAAATTTCTTTTCGGCTTCCTTTCTATTCATTTCATGCGGTTCAATAAACAATATAGCACGGGCGCCCAGGGATGCAATATCAAGCCACAATGAATCTGTGTTAAAGTCCATTATAACAATACTTCCTGAAATTTCTTTTCCTGATAGGGATTTTAAGTCGGTACCACTACAATAAAGGAGTTTTCCTGTTATACCTTCAGGTGGTGTGGTACAGGTACGAATAGAATTAGGCCATAAAGATTCCAATGGTATCTTTCTATTTTCTACTGTAAGATTAGCATATTCCTGCACCGGAATTACTGCGAAAAATTCCTCTGTCATAATATTTTTGATTCCCGCAGATTGAAAAGCTTTTATAATGTACTCGGCTGCTTGATTATTTTCAGGAGTGCCAGAAAGTCTGCTGGACAAGGAAGTAAAATAATGCAGATGTTTCTGCAAAAAAATTTCCTGTGCATGCAGATTTAGGAAGAAAAGTAAAACAATCAACATAATCTTAAATATTTTCATATTTTGACTCCTTTAGTTTTGACCAGGCAAGACGATTACCCGGATTATTATTTAGTTCTTTTATAAATTCTTTCTTTGCTTCTGCAAGGCGGTTCATGTTTTCAAAAATGAGTCCTCTGAGAAAATATACTTCTGGAAAAAACTGATTTATATTTATTACCTTTTCTGTCAGGTTCAAACTCATAATAAAGTTTCCCTTATAAAAATTAATTACCGCTTGATAGAATAAAAAATTTGCGCAATTCGGGTAGTAGTTCAAGGCACTCGTTAAAATTTTTTCAGCTTTGTTGTAATCTCCGGAATTTATCAAAACTTCAATCAACTTTTGATAAGAATAAATATCATTTTTTCTTATTATTTCATTATACCAAATGCTCATTGCTTTTTCTTTTTGACCTTTTTCCCATAATAGTGTGGCTCTGTTATAAGGTTGGTAAATCCATAACAAACTTAAGAACGAAAAACAGAATGCAAGTCCAATAAATAAATTTTTCATAAATTTCCTATTCAATTTTTCACCCATTTTTACCCATTGATTGCCATCTCTTTATTCTTCTTATAAATATTATTAATACGATGGTAAATGAAATAAATACCAAAGGATACGATATTAAAGGGTCCCTTCTGAATGCCATAGGCCATAGCATAAGGATTGACATAATCAAAGCTATATCTTCCCACAGTGGAGTTCTTTCCATCTTTTTAAAAATTTTTTTATGCCGGGAGGGGGACTCGAACCCCCACGCTGTAAAGCATACGCCCCTCAAACGTACGTGTCTGCCAATTCCACCATCCCGGCTCCATCTAAATTATATACGAAAATTTTCAGATTTGCAAGTTAGTAGAGTTGTAGCAAAATATATAAGTTTTTTCTCTTGACACGAAAGAAAAAATGAGTAAAATAATAAGTCTTGACAAAGACGACTAAAACAGGTAAAATAGAGTTGCAAAAAATAGATCTTTGAAAATTCGGATTTGTGGCCAAGCTAGTAAGGGTGTACGATGGATGCCCTGGCGAAGACTGGCGATGAAGGGCGTGGCAAGCTGCGATAAGCCCCGGTGAGGTGCAAGCAACCTTTGACCCGGGGATTCCCGAATGGGGTAACCCATCCACCGCGGGGTGGATATCCTGTCGTAAGGCAGGAGGCGAACCGAGGGAAGTGAACCATCTCAGTACCTCGAGGAAAAGAAAAAAATATTTGATTCCCTGAGTAGCGGCGAGCGAAACGGGAACAGCCCAAACCGAATGATGTTATAGCATAGCCGCGTTCATCATTCGGGGTTGCAGGACCTGACATGGAAGTGGCTATACT
>JAOAAW010000170.1 GCA_026418655.1 bacterium
GCTTAAAAGATACGCCTCATCAGATACAAAAGTAAGAAAGCCAGCTCTGTTCAACTCTTTTTGAAACCTTTCAGTTTCTGCAGCATACTGCCTGAAACTCATACCATTAACTTTATATGGAAGGGGCTTCCAGTACTTTGGTGGAAAAAATTGCTTTATCTGATAGGTCATTACATCAATCGCGTATGTATCTGTTTCGAGTGTAAAATTAAACTTTTCTGGATTTCTTCCCCACACAGTTCGTGGGTAAAGGCCTGGAAACTGAACAAGTACAGAATCAGGTTGGGTCTTCATTAAAAAATCCATTGTCTGGCGTCTAGTGTTTTCTGTTTCAAAGGGTGCTGGATAAATGATGCTGACTACTGTGAATATTCCTGCCTTCTTGCAAGCTTTTATAATCAGTTCTATATCTTTAAGTGAATTTCTCTTGTGCATTGCTTTTTCTAAAATTTCAGGACTTCCAGATTCAAGGCCAAAGAAAATAGACATGCATCCTGACTTTTTAATCAGTTCAAAATCCGCTTCCTTCATTGCATCAAAATTCCCAAAACAGGTATAGGCAATTTTGAATCCATTTTCCAGAATCCTTCTTGCTGTTTCTTGAAGAACATCAGAGGGGGTACTTGACCCGGCATATCTGAAGTAGCTCGTTTTGTAGCGAGAAATTGAATACTCAATTTCTTTCAGAATTCTCTCAACTGGTTTCTTTCTTAATTTACCGCTCTTAATAGGATGTATGCAAAATGCACAATGGTTATTGCAACCGCGACTTTCGTCAAGAACAAACATTTTTACCTTATTTTCTATTCCTGTGTAGACATTATCATCATATTCAGGAAATGGTAAGTTTTCAAGGTCCTGTATAAATTTCCCTGCCGTTTTAATTATTGAACCATTTTTCTTAAAAATAATATTCGGTATACTATCAAGGCCTATCTTGCCTTTGACAAAATCTGCCAGCGCGACAATCGTCTCTTCTCCATCACCAAAACAGAGTGCATCAAAATCATCTGTTACCTTAAAAATTTCCTCCTGGAAAATATCAACCTGTGGTCCACCCCCAAAAACTCTAATCGTTGGAAATTTTCTTTTAAGTTTCTCTGCAAGCAAAAGGGAGTATCTGAAACCATCTCCTGCCCATAACTTGATACCAACAAAATCAATGCTGTTTTCTTTCACCATCCTGCAAATATCATCACAAATATGGTCAAAAACCTTCATTTTGTGGTGTTCGAGTCGGTTTGAAAGAATTTTAAGTTTTGCCAAATCTATAAATGAAGGTTTTTGCTTGTAGATGAAAATCTTTTCAGCTATATTCCTGATTTCTGAAAGAGGTTTGTATGCGTAAACCATTTCAATGATATCAGGATTGTTATAATCTAGGATCATTACATGATGAGAATTTCTTTTCAAGCATGCAGCAAGAATTGCAACTCCATTATCAGGTATAAAATCAGAAAATATCTTAGGTACGCCTGCAAGGCTAATAAGTAACGAATTTGTACTCACTGTTGTTCAATTTTGTACATTAAATCTAAACTATCATTTTTCATATATTTATTTTATGATTTGATAAAATTTGTGTCAAACTTGCACAAAAATGTACAAAATAGGGAAAAAGGTAGTGTTTTTTCTGTTTTGTCCATTTATTAAAAACCCTTTCAAAACCTTGTTTGTCCTTTTTTCTTGTTCTATTGGAATTGACCTGGCACACTTATTGAAAATAGAACTATTGGATGGACGCACAAAAATGGACAAAATGGCAAAAAAGATAATGGCAGGTATTTTTTCAATCTGGTGTATATGTTTTTCCCAGGGATTCAGAAATCCTCCGCCAGGAACTACTGTCTTGATGAATGGAGGTGTATTTGTTGCACAGGCTGATGACCCATCTGCATGCGTATTAAATCCTGCTGGACTAATCCTCTTGAACCATAGTCAGTTCCATTCTGGCATTCTCTTTCTTTCTTCCGAAACAAAATATTTCGGGAAAAATATAACAACAAGAAGAGAAAATGATTTTGCAGTTCTCGGGAATGTTTACATAAGCTACATACCTGAAAAATCTAATGCAAGATTTGGCTTTGGTATCACCAGTCCGTATGGTCAAAAAACTAGGTGGAAGAAAGAAATTACTGAAACTTACTGGGCTTATAATGTTCCCTACTATAGCGAAATGAAGTTTATTACTTTTACTCCTTCAATGGCTTTTCCCTTAAAAGATACTCTCAGTATTGGATATGGGATTGATATTCATCAAAGTTTAGTTGAAACAAGGCAATCTATTCCTTGGTCATTTATAACAGGAACCCCTGATGGAGTCGCAATTCTGAAAGGAGAAGACATTTCTGCCTCATTCAGAATTGGAATTCTTTTCCACAGAAAAAATAATTCTTTTGGAATTTTATGGACTTCACCTTTTGAAATGAACTATTCTGGCACATTCTCTATGACCAATTTCCCTGAAACTTTACCCGGTTTCCTTACTGGAATAAAACCTGAAGTAAAAAGTAATTTTAAAATAAAATTCCCAGAGATATATTCATTCGGATACAGATGGAAAAGTGAAAAGACTGCTTTCCAGATTGGTGCAGAATTTGTAAAATATTCTTGTCTCAAAAAAATCATTGTAGATGCTGGTCCTGATAGTATTCTGATTCCACCTCTGATAAAAAATTGGAAGGATGTCTGGACATATTCTGCTGGATTTGAATATGCGATTGATAAAAGATTTACTGTTAATGGAGGAATAGGTTTTATTCAGTCGCCTGTCCCTAATACGACATTTGACCCTATGCTTCCAGATACAGATAGATCTATATATAGCGTGGGAACATCTATTAATTTCAAATCCGGCAAGTTTTCATTGTTCTATATATGGAATCAGTTTAAAAACAGAAATATTTCACAGGGAGGATTTACTGATGGAACATACAGATCTTCCGGAAATTTCTTCGGGTGCGGATATACGAAAGGAATCTGAAAAGCCAGCAATTCTTGTTATTGATGATGAACTAGGACCAAGGGAATCATTGAGAATCCTGTTGCAAGATTTTTATTCGGTATATCTAGCAAAAGACGGTTACGAGGGTATTTCAATGTTAAGCTCTGGCGATTATGATGTTGTTATTCTTGATTTAAGAATGCCCGAAAAATCTGGACTTGAAACACTCGAAGAAATAAGAAAAATAAATCCAGAGATTCCCGTCATTATATTGACAGGTTTTGGAACACTTGAATCAGCCCAAAGAGCAGTTCATCTCAATATTTTTGAATTTATAAGTAAGCCTTTTGATGTTAATGAAATGAAAGAAATTGTGAAAAGAGCTGTTGAAAAAAACAAAATTAACCGTTCTACGAAAGTTATATTAAATCAGTTGAGAAAGCTTAACACCGATCTTGAAGATAGAATTCATGAACTCGAAAAGTTTGCTGTGGTAGGGAAACTTTCTGCCGAAATGCTCCATGAGATTAATAATCCTTTAACCGTAATCCTCGGATATGTTCAGATTCTTCTACATGAAATCACCAATAAGAATCAGGCATCAGCTGAGGAAATTCAAAGATACCTCACCGTTGTTGAAAGCGAAGTAAAAAGGTGTCAAACAATTGCCCGAAGTTTTCTTGATGTTTCAAAAAAATCCTATAAACATACTCCAATTAACATAAATACAATTCTTGAAAATATGGTATATTTTTTCAAGGAGAATCCCATGGCAAAAAACATAGAATTCTCATTCAATTTTGCAGCTGATATTTCATTGATTTTTGGCTCACCTGAACAACTTCAACAGGTTTTTATTAACCTGTTTATGAATGCCATAGAAGCCATAGATTCAAGGGGGAAGATAAGTATTGAGACTAAAAATCAACCTGGAAAAGTTGTTGTGAGAATATCTGATAATGGTAGGGGTATACCACCAGAGATTCTGGGAAAAATCTTTAAACCATTTTTTACAACAAAATCAGAAAAAAGCACTGGTATTGGTCTGACAATTTCTAAAAAAATTATTGAAGCACATAAAGGAGAAATATCTGTTGAAAGCACGCAGGGTAAAGGTACAGCTTTTACTATTTCTTTTCCATCTTATCAAACGAACGCCTTAGATAAGAATTGAGTATTTCCCTTCTTTTGCGATATTTATTAACTGTTCTCGGTGCTATCACTATACCCTTTTCTTTCAATCTCTCTGAAATCTGGCGATCAGACAGAGCAGTATCAGAATTTTTAGTAATGTTTTCAATTTCATCCATGACAGATTTCTGACTTAATTTGCCAGATGGATAACTGAATAATTGTTTTACGGAAAAAATATGGCTGCCATATGAAATATATTTTCTGGAAATGGCTCTGCTTACAAGAGAAAGACTGCATGAAAATTTTTCAGCAAGTTCGGTTTCTGTTAATGGTTTTAAAATCCCATTGTTACAGATAAAATCCCTCTGGTATTCAACGATGTATCTTATAAGTTTTCCCAAAAATTGCCTGCGATTTTCTATATACATGAGAAATTTTTTCGCCTGGTTCATTTTCTGATTTAAAAAAACTTTTTCATTTTTATGAATTGTTTTAGCCTTCATCACCCTGATATAGGCTTCATTAACGAAAATTTTAAAAATCCTGTCTTCCCCGAATTCAATCGAAACGGTTGGTTCAAAACTTTTTATTATGAAATCCGGAAACTTCGGTAAAATTTCTTCTGGTTTCAAAAAAAAGGCCCTTGCAGGAAAAGGATCCAGTTTTCTGATTTCTGCAATAATAGTAGAAAGTTGTGTATCTGTAAGTTTCATTTTCTTTTTTATAAGAGAAAATCTGCCCTCAAGGAAATCCTTTCCATATTCTTTAAGGACTTTAAATGCTGGTGTATTTTCCATTTTCTTCGCCTTCATTTGTAATATAAAACATTCCTGAAAATCCCGTGCAGCAATTCCGGGTGGTTCCAGTGACTGAATTACATTTAACGCCTTTTGAACAACTGACGCATCCTTCTGTAACATCTGACACATCTCATCTATGGAAAATCTTAGGTATCCATCATCGTCAATGAGTTCAATAATCAAATCTGCGATACCTGAAACTTCGGGATCGAGATTCAGATACGAAATCTCCATTTTGAGTCTGTCAATAAATGAACTTTTTCCAGATATCCTTTCTAAAATATGTTCTGGTATAGCAAAGTGAGAGTAATTTTTTTCAAATTCCAGAAATGGATTCTCTTCAGCCGCATTCTCACAAATCTGCGACAGTTCAACAGCAGAAGCCTGGAGTAATTTCTGGTAAAGAATATTTACCTGAAGTTGATGAAGGGATTGCTGTAAATTTTGCCGTTCCATAGAGAATATTTTATTACATTTTCAGGAAAAGTTGATAATATATTGAAAAATGTTAGAATTAGAATATGAAACAGGAATGGGAATGGCTTTTCAGAATACTTATAGCAGGTATACTGAGTGGAATCATCGGATGGGAAAGAGAAAGACATGCGAGGGCTGCTGGTTTGCGTACGATGATACTTGTCGGGATAGGTTGTTGTCTCTCAATGATTGTTTCACTTAGAATACTTGAACTTTTCTCTGGGATTGACTCTCCGTATTTAAGAATAGACCCTGCTAGAATTGCCTATGGTGTGCTTACAGGAATTGGTTTTATTGGTGCAGGAACTATAATCAGAGATAGAGGAAAGGTCAGGGGCATAACTACAGCATCATGTTTGTGGGTTGTCAGTGCAATGGGTCTTGCTGTTGGTTGTGGGTATTATATTCTGAGCATTGGTACAACCATACTTGCAATGGCTATTCTTCTGATTTTAAAAGGAATAGAATTAAAAATACCACATGATACCTACAATCGAATAAGAATTAAGTTCACCGGCGAGATTTCTGTTTTTTCAGAGAAAATTTTTTCACTCTTTTCTGAAATGCATTATAGAATTCTTGAATTTTCTTTCCTTGAACAAAAAAAGGAAAATTTTTCTGTGCTTGAAATCCTCTGCAAAACAAGAGGGAAAAAGGATGGTATTTCAATTCTGAACGCACTCAAAGACTACAAGAACATCATTGAAATAGAATATAAATAATCCATCAGTTATAAAACCTACGTACATGTTCCTGCTGCAATTTCTGAAAACCTGAAATTATTGTTTCAGCCGCCCCAGGCGCAACCTTGCATGGTATCGGACTTGTTTCATAACTTGCTTCCATTCCGATTGACTCAAAAACATCTACTGAGGGGAATTCTTCTCCCTTTATCCTTTTATTTTCTTCGGAGGCCATAAACGCCCTTTCATCAGGAATATAGCCACCATACTCATCACAGTTTTGAATTACCCATTTATTTTCAAAATCCATTAACTGTTTAATCCTGATACCTATGCTTGAAAAAGGTTCGCCTGACATAAAAAACGCCCCAAAAATTCTATCAATTGAAAAAAGTGAAATTCTGTTAGAAACAAAATCCTCATTTATTTCTGCTTGTTTCAAAATTGACCGTGCAATAATTGCCCTAAGGTTTGACGGTGGATATTTTTCAATATCCTTTTTTGCTTGTTGAATATCCTCTGTCCTTATAATCCTTTTAGGCATCTTTATAATATCCTGAGAAAATGCGATATTTCTATACGCAGCACAGGTGATATCGTTAAGGTTCTTCCTCACTGCTTCAAAAAGTGTGGAAACAATTTTTTCAGTAATTTCTGGACTGCGTGTATCCTTATCAAAAGGATTTATATGATTTATGTCACCTGCTGGTCCATTGAAAAATATAGCATCACATCCAAAGTACTTTGAAACCCTACCAACAAGAATTCCAGGCCAATCACCAGAAATAAATTCTCCACCCACTGTATCTGGATGCATTGCAAAATTCATTGCGATGCATCTCAAATTTCCTTTTTCATCTTCAATCTTCATAATATTAAAATTCCTGTCAAGGTCTCCCGAAGGTTCAAGAATTTCATTTCTGTTAACAGGGTTTGTAATGACTGTGCCATTTTTCATTCTATACCTTCTAATAAAGGAAATCCCTTGAACTTCGATACTCCTGAAACCAATCAAAGCATTGTTGCGCGTATCGTGGGCATCTTTAATCGCATAGAAAATTTCAATTGGTAGATGTTCAACATAATCTTTGTTCACAGGAATATCTTTTGTAAAAATAAGTTTGTCATTCACTCCTGGCAGCGGGCCTGTGTGGGTATGTGTGGCATGCATAACAATATTAGGACTTTTAATTCTCATTTTGTCTTTCACCAACCTCATCACATTCTCAAAAAGAGAAGGTTCTATCCAGCAAAGGTCTGCTGATAGCATAAAGACAGGCTCATTACTGTCTCTTATACACATCT
>JAOAAW010000195.1 GCA_026418655.1 bacterium
GCCCTGCGCCGACTCCAATAATTTGATTCAATGTTCCAAGCACAATCGCATTGGATTTCACATGCTTGCAGATGATGGCGGCAAATTTCAGTGCTTCCATTTCTTCCTTTGTTGGCTGGCGCTTTGTCTTTACTTCAAGTTTTTCCCAGTTAAGATTGTCGGGTGTCTGAAGTAATATCCCTGAGGATGCGCCTTTTATTTCATATTCAGTGTCTTCCATCACAGGCATTTCAACGAGCCGAAGGTTTTCTTTTGCAGAAAGGATTTCCACTGCCTCTTTTGAAAAAGATGGCGCAATTATCACCTCAAAGAAAATATCCCTGATTGCTTTTGCGGTCTCTCCATCAAGGGGTCTGTTAAGCCCAATAATACCACCAAAGGCACTCAATGGGTCTGTTTGCAATGCCTTTTCAAATGCCTGCTTCTGGGTGTCTCCGATCGCAGCACCACAGGGATTGTTGTGTTTTATAATACAACAGCTCGGCTGGTCAAACTCGCACGCTATTTTATAGGCGCTTTCCATATCAAGGATATTGTTGAAGGATAGCTGTTTTCCCTGTAATTGCTTCCATGATATTTTTTTATCAGCACACTGGTACCACGCTGCTTTCTGATGCGGATTTTCTCCATAGCGAAGCTGTTCTATCTTTTTGTAATAAAAGCCAATTTTATCTCTGAATTCTTCCTTCTGCGTTTCTTTATCAAAATATCTGCTTATAAGCCAGTCATAATAACTTGTGGTATGGAAAACTTCTGCAGCGCATCTTCTTGAAGTTTTTTCTGAAATACCGCCCTGTTTTTCAATTTCTTGAATAATCTCAGGGTAAAATTTGGGGTCAACAACAACACAAACAAACTTCCAGTTTTTTGCAGATGCCCGTATCATTGAAGGTCCGCCAATGTCAATGTTTTCTATCAATTCTTCGTCTGTTGCGCCTTCAGAGAAAAAAACCTTCTCAAAAGGATAAAGGTTAACAACAACAAGGTCAATCCTGCTGATATTGTGTTTTGAAACCTGGTCAATATGCGATGGGTTATCCCTTTTGAAAAGAATTCCACCGTAAATAAAGGGATGAAGGGTTTTCACCCTTCCATCAAGAATTTCTGGAAACCCTGTGATTTGAGAGATTTCCTTTACATCAATACCTGCTTCCCTTATGGCTTTTGCTGTGCCGCCTGTGGAAATTATTTCAACATTGTTTTTTGCAAGCACCTTTGCAAGGTCAATAAGTCCTGTTTTATCAGAAACACTTATCAATGCCCGTTTTACTTCAATCATTTTTCCCCCTTTTTGAAAAAAATCAGTCAAATTTCCAGAATTCAATAAGATGACCGGGAATTTCCTGAATAAAGATTGACTTGCGATACGAGAAGTTTCTTGGATCTGACATATGATAGGTAATGTACAGATCTTCTTTTGCCCTCGTAATTCCGACATAAAAAATTCTTCTTTCTTCTTCTATCCCGGCATAATCATTACTTGAAAGAGTATGCGGGAAATGAAAAGCAGAGACCCCTATAATAAAAACTATTTTCCACTCAAGTCCTTTCGCCTGATGAATGGTCGATAGTATGAGAACATCTTTTGTGTCTTTGATTTCACCTCTGAAATGTTCCTGTAAACTTGTCTGACTGATAAACTCTTCAACATTATTCCATGTGCTTGAAATTTCTCTTAAACTTTCAATATCAGCAAGCCGTTGTTCCCAGTCAAGATAATGGGATTCAAGGTAATCCTTATAGAAATTATTTACAATTATTCCTATCTGTTCAGGCACCTGTTTTGCTTCTCTCATGTTCTTCAAAAGATTTTTGAGATTTTCCCATCCCTTTTCAGCAGTTGAAATAAGTTTTATTCCATCAGAATTTATTATTTCATCTATGTTTGATTTCCCTCTTACAAACGCTATTATCTTATCCCTTGAAGATTTCCCGACCCCTCTTGTCAGGTTCAGAACTCTTACCCAGGAAAGTTCGTCCTTTGGGTTTTGATATACCCTGAAAAAGGCAATGATATCCTTGATGTGCGCCATTTCAAAAAATCTCAGGCCGCCCCTCACAACATAGGGGATATTAAGCTTGTTAAGTTCAATTTCAATTTCAGCCGACTGATATCTTGACCTGAATAGAATTCCAATGTCAGATGGCCTTACCTTTTTTAGAAGTTCTTTTACCCTGTTTACCACAAAAACGCATTCACTATGTTTATCATCACACTCAATCACAACTGGTTTTACTCCTGACTCCTTGACACTTTTCAAAACCTTGGGAAACTGATATCTGTTATGGGATATTACACTGTTTGCAAGGGACAGAATTTCAGGAGTGCTTCTGTAATTTGTCTGCAGGTAAAAAAGTTTTGCATCAGGATAAATCTTAGGAAAATCAAGAATATTCTGAACAGTTGCGCCTCTGAAACTGTATATACTCTGGGCATCATCACCCACAACCATGATGTTTCTGTTAATTCTTGCCAGTTGATAAAGTATCAATGCCTGTATTCTATTGGTATCCTGGTATTCATCAACAAGTATGTAAAGGAATCTTCTTGATATTTTTTCTCCTGGCTCCTGCATTGTAAGAATCTTGAGCCAGAATGAAAGTAAATCATCATAATCAACAACACCGAGTTCCCTTTTTCTTTTTTCATATGCATCGTGAATGGTCTCCAACCTTGCAATGATGTTTGAAAAATGTGGATAGCGAGTCATTATAAGGTCTTTTATGGTTTCTGAAGTATTGGCTGATAAACCCAGAATTTCCTGAATTACTTCAGGAGCAATTTCTTTGTCCGGCAAAATTTTTTTTGAAACTTCTCTTATGATAGAAAGCGAATCCTCGCGGTCAATGATAACATAGTTTGGTGATAGAGAAGCATAATGGCTGTATTTTCTTAAAAAAACATTGGCAACATGATGAAATGTGCCTGCTACCAGTGTTTCAGGAACTTTTCCAAGATACTTTTCTATCCTTCTTAACATTTCTCTTGCAGCCTTGTTGGTAAATGTAAGCAGGCATATTCTTGATGGTGGGATACCCTGTTCAAGCAGATACATTGTTCTGTAAATCAGTACCCTTGTTTTTCCAGAACCAGCGCCTGCAAGAACAAGGCATGGACCATCGCCTTCCCTGACGGCTTTCAGTTGTTCAGGATTTAAAAAAGCCTCGTAATTGATCTCAACCGCTGATTCAAGATTTTGTCTGGTGTTCACTGTATATTTCTGACTGTGAGATACAGCACTGCCATTCTTACAGCAATTCCATTTGTAACCTGCTGAAGAATTAGCGAATTTTCCTTTTCCGCTGCTTCTGTCGATATTTCAATTCCTCTGTTCATAGGTCCTGGATGCATCAGGAAAAATTTATTCTTTGAAAAACCAAATTTTTTTAAGTCAAAACCAAAAAAATTCCTGTATTCTGAATGAGACGGAAAAAAGTTTTCCTGCTGTCTCTCTTTTTGAAGTCGCAACAGATAAACGATATCGGCATCCTTTACAGCATCAGATATTGAATAACAAACCCTGACTCCTGTTTTTTCAATCCCTGAGGGTATAAGTGTGGGTGGACCACATACAGTAACCTTTGCTCCAAGTTTCGTGAAGCCCCAGATATTTGACCTTGCCACCCTGCTATGAAAAATGTCTCCAATAATCGCTATTTTTATCCCTACAATTTTGCCAAAAATCTCTCTCACAGTAAAAAGGTCTAAAAGTGCCTGTGTAGGGTGCTCATGACATCCATCACCTGCATTGATGACTGCTGCCCTGACTGACCTGCTTATAAGATAAGGTGCACCTGAAACAGAGTGTCTCACAATGAAGCAATCAACCTTCATCGCTTCAATGTTTCTGGCAGTATCAACAATGGTTTCTCCCTTTGATACACTTGATGTGCTCACCTCAAAATTTAATACATCTGCAGAAAGCCGCTTTCCAGCAAGCTCAAAAGAGGTTTTTGTCCTCGTACTTGGTTCAAAGAAAAGATTGACTATTGTCTTTCCTCTGAGTGCAGGTACTTTTTTAACAGGTCTCGTGCTGACTTCCTTAAAAGAGCTTGCAGTATCAAGAATATATTCTATTTCTTCACGGTTTAATTCTTCCAGTCCGAGCAAATCTTTTCTTTTCCAGTTCATTTTTTTGCTGTTATAATGACTTCTTCAACATCATCAACCTCTTTCAGTCTTACTTCAACCATCTGTTTTTTCCCTGTAACAACCTTTATACCATGATAATCTGCCTGTATGGGTAGTTCCCTGCAATTTGTCCTGTCAACAAGAACAAAGAGTTTTATAATTTTAGGTCTACCATAGTCAATAATCTGATCTATGGCTGCGCGTACTGTTCTTCCTGTGTACAGAACATCATCAACAAGGAGAATCTTTTTTCCTTCAGGCCCAAACAATAGTTCTGAACCCGAAACAACGGGTCCACTTCCTATATCACTGAAATCGTCCCTGTACAGTGTAATATCAAGAGAACCATAGTCAATATTTCCTCCTGTTTTTCTGTCAATGATTTTTTTAATTCTTTCAGCCAGTACTGCGCCCCGCCTTTTTATACCAACTATGGCAGGGTCTTTTCCCATATCCTTTATAACCTGGCAGGCAAGTTTTTCCAGGATTTTCTTTATTTCTGTGGATGAAAGAATTCTATTTTCCATACGTATATTTTAACCCAGAAATTGTTTTACGGGAAAACTCGTTGCGATAAATAAATTGTTTAATTGTGTGATAGAATAAATATGAAATTTTCGGAACAAAGAGGATGAAATATGACAGAAAGAGAAAGATTGTTGAACTGCATCGAACTCAAAGGAGATGGTGAGATATTTTCAAGTGTTTCAATTATACCGACTGTTTGGGATAACAATAAAGAATATTTTGAAAAAATACAGAAAGAATGTCCAAATGTTCCAATTGGAGTTTCAAGGGATGAAACAAGGAGAGCAGGAAATAAAGTTAGAGATAAATGGGGTTGTCTGTGGATATATCCCCTTGACTATCTTGATGGTCAGGTCATTGAGCATCCACTGGATAACTGGGAAAAATTAAAGGATTATAAACCACCTGACCCTGAAAAATATACTGACTGGGAAAAGGCAAAAAAAGATATAGAAGAAGCGAAGAGAAAAGGAAATTTTACTTCTGGCGGGGTTGACCATGGCTTTTTCTTTCTTCTTATCACATATCTTCGGGGTTTTGAAAATGCAATGATTGATTTTGCTGAAGGCAACAAAAACATCTTTAAATTGATAGAAATCATTGAGAATTACTGGCTTGGAGTGATAAAAAAATGGATTGACATTGGTGTTGATATGATAGGTTTTGGAGATGATTTAGGTTTACAGACTTCTCTTCCAATGAGCCCGCAGGCATGGAGGAAATACATAAAACCATCCTATATGAAATTTTTCGGGCTTTGTCGTGATAACGGTGTTCACGCAGGCCTTCATACTGATGGCTGGATTGTTTCAATTATGGAAGACCTTATTGAATGCAGGTTAAGTGTGCTCAATCCACAGGATATGGTCAATGGAATTGATAATATAGAAAGATTGCTGAAAGGAAGGATCTGTATAGACCTTGATATTGACAGGCAGCACATAACATATTCAGGAACACCTGAGGAAATTGACAGACATATCCTTAACTGTGTGAAACGACTTGGTTCAGAAAAGGGTGGATTGATTTTGAAGTTTGGCGCTTATCCTGGAACACCGGTTGAAAATATTGGAGCAGTTATTAAAGCATTTGAAAAATATCGTTATTACTGGGTGAAAAAATGAATAAAATTATACTTTTTCTTTTCGGCCTGGTTTCAATGGTTTTCAGTCAAACAGATTTCGTAGAACCGATTTTCAATCTGGAAAAAATTATCAATGAACCCCTGGACACAAAGATTATAAACACCAGTAAGAAAGAAAATATCGTAATTCAGGAAATTGAATTTACTTCTGAACACTATCAGGGAAAGCCAGTAAGAATTTATGGAATTATCGCTTTTCCTGAGGATGCAAAAACGTTGCCTGCAATCTTCTGGAGTCAGGCAGGAATGGCACCAGCAAATACTGGGATGCCAGAATTTTTTGCAAAAAGGGGATATGTTTGCATGTGTATCACCCTGCCTCATTCTATCTGGAATCCAAATGTGGCATTCAATACAAAAAATCCTGAAGATGGGAATATGACACACTATGCCATAGCGCAGATGAGGGCGATTACATATCTGACCAGTATCCCGCAGGTCAATCCTGAAAGGATAGGTATTGGCGGGTCTTCTTATGGCGGCTTTTTTTCAACATTGATTGCAGGCGCAGATCCAAGAATTAAATGTGGGATGTCATTTTTTGCTGGTGGAAATATGGCTTATGGAACGCATATCCCTCAGTTTACACAACTTCAATCGCAACAGGATATTGAAATATGGAACAAAACAATAGACCCTGCATTGAGATTGAAATTCAAAAAGGTTCCTTTTTTATGGGGAATTGCAACAAATGACAACTGGTTTTATTTGCCATCAGTTATTAAAACATATCAGGAATCCATAGGTGAAAAAAGGATGGCCATTGTACCCATGTGGGAACATGGTTTTCCTGAAGAAATTGATGAGCAGCTTTTTTCCTGGTTTGATATCTACCTGAAACAATCAAGAAAACCCTATAACAGGGTGTCAGAATTATCCATCAAAAGAAATGGGAATAGACTTGTGGCTGCATGGGGTTTTAATGGTGAAAATAAAGTTAAAAGGGCAGAACTTGTCATAAGTTATGGAAAAGTTGCATTGTGGAAGTACTGGATACATCGCAATTACATTGTCCTTCCTGCGAAAATCAAGGGAAATACTGCAACAGGTGAAATTCCTGTGGTAGAACCAGGCATTGAAATGCTTGTTTATGGAAATATTATAGATGAAAATGAGGTTATGATATCTACTGTTCCTGTTCAGATAAAAGCAACTGATTATGGAATAAAAAAACCAAATTGTTCTACCAAATTCAATCTTTTTCAGTGGAAGATTTTTGACCATAAAACAGAAATAAATTTCAGAAGGATGGGCTTTACAGCATTTACCTTTGATTATGAAACCAGAAAAAATGACATGCCATCGTTAAAGGTTGAGCCATCAAAAACAGGGAAAAAATCCCAGGTATTGCTCAAACTTCACCATGTCCCAGAGCATTCTCATAAACTCAAGATATGGGTTAAAGCAGAAAAACCGACTGAAATAAATGTGAGTGTGAAAGCAGTACAATTGCCTGATTCACAATCAGAAATTGTAAAAAAACTCAGGAAACAAACAGAAGATAACACGGTTCTGCCTGTTTATTCAAAAACATTTGCCATTGATGAGAAATGGAAATTGGTTGAGGTTGATTGCCAGTATAATAATGAAGACATTGAAGGATATAATCTTTTGATTTCATCAGGTCAGCAGGTGCCTTACTGGATAAACAGTATCATTTTTGAGCCGGTATGGAAAAAATAAAAGACTTAAGAAAAAGGGTATATGAGGCAAATCTACTTCTACCAGAATATGGTCTTGTTGCGGGCACCCAGGGAAATGTGAGCGGTCTTGATAGGAAGAGAAACATTGTCTATATCAAGCCAAGCGGTGTGCCCTATGAAAAAATGAAACCTTCTGATATCGTTGGAATTGATTTTGAAGGAAATGTTATTGAAGGAAGATTAAAGCCATCCGTTGACTGGATTCACCATATTTTTATTTACAGAAACATCCCTGAAACCTGTGGAGTTGTTCACACCCATAGTGTTTATGCCACTGTTTTTGCTGCCTGCGGTATTCCAGTACCCTGCCTTACCACTGGACAGGCAGATGTTTTTGGCAGTGAAATACCTGTCAGTGAGTATGCTGACAATAAGTCAGACAATATTGGAAAGGCAATTTTGAAATACAGGAAGCCAGGTTGTCCTGCGGTAATTCTCGGCAAACACGGAGTTTTTACATTTGATACCAGTCCTGAAAAGGCAGTTTTTGCAGCCCTTATGACAGAATACTTTGCAAAAATAAACCTGTTTGCCATAATTCTGGGGAACCTGAAAGGAAAAAAATTAAGCCCTCTTTCAGAAACCGAAATAAAAAAGTGGTATGAAAGATACCATGGAAAGGGCTATGGTCAGAAATAACTACTTATGATGCTGGTATTCCCACAATCTTGCGTAAAATCCATTTTTTTCTATAAGTTGTGCGTGTGAACCTGTCTCTTCTATGGTTCCATTTTTCAAAACAACTATCTTATCCATATTTTTCACAGTTGCCAATCTGTGAGCCACAAAAATAACTGTGCGGTTTTGCATGACATTTTCAATTGCCTGATGCAATATCTTTTCTGACTGGCTGTCAAGGGAGGCAGTAATTTCATCAAACAACAGTATCTGTGGATTTTTCAAAATCGCCCTTGCAAGACATATTAATTGCTTCTGACCTCCAGAAAGGGTATGTCCTCTTTCTCCAACAACAGTGTCATATCCATCCTTAAGTCTATCAATAAATTCTGAAACTCTCGCTATTTCAACTGCTCTTAAAAAATCCTCTTCTGAAACATTCTCACTGCCAAAAATTATGTTGTTCCTTATTGTATCTGAAAAAACAATGGGCTCCTGGGTTACAATACCAATTTTTTTTCTTAAACTGCTCAGTGTGAACTCTTTTATATCTATTCCGTCATAAAGTATTCTTCCCTCCACTGGTTCGTACAGTCGTATTAAAAGATGTATCAGAGAACTCTTTCCAGCACCAATAGGACCAACAATCCCTATTTTTTCTCCTGCTTTAATTTCAAGATTAATGTTTTTCAATACAGGCTTTCCCTGATAGGAAAAAGAAACATTTTCAAACAGAATGTTGTTTTTCAGGGGCGGACATTCTTTTTTCCCAGAATCAACAACAGTTTGTTTTTCTTCAAGGATGCTGTAAATCCTTGGTAATGCTGCACTTGCCATATACATATAGGTGATACAATTCATGATGGTTTTTGATGGTTGAATCAGGGATAATAGTCCTGCAATGAACATAAAAAGAAAGCCAGAAGAGAATTCATTATTCAATACCTTGCTTACTCCAATGACTATAACAACAGAACCACCGATGGTGGTCAGAAGTTCTGAGAAGGGACTGACAAGAGATGTTCTTTTAATGATGGAAAGGTTTGAACGTAAAATTGCCTCGTTTTCTTCTGAGAATTTCTCTATCTGTTTTTGTTCCTGATTATATGCCTTTATTATTGATTGACCATAGATACTCTCGTGTATGATATTTCCTAAATTTGCCCAGTTTACCTGAAGTGTTCTGGAAATTTTTCTCAGTTTCTTGCTGAGATTCAGTATTGGAAGCAGCATAACAGGAAATATTACAAGCGCCATAAGGGTTAATTTCCAATCTATCAACAGAACAATTGTAAGAAAGATTATGATCTGGCATATACTGAGAACCATAACAGGTATTTCTCTTGAAAGGACATGGTCCAGCATGCTCACATCCACGACAATCCTTGAAGTAAGCTCGCCTGTTTTTTTTCTTGAAAAAAATTCCATTGAAAGGTACTGAATTTTTTCATAAATCTTCTGTCTTATGCTGGCAAGAACTCTTGCTCCGAAACCACGCAAAAAATAATTCTGGAAATAGAATGTAATGCCCTTTCCGATAACCATAAGAATCAGAAAGCAAATTACAATTTTCAAGAGTGTCATCGGCTCCATTGAGTTCATTTTCATAATAAGATTTTTCAGAGCCGGGATGTCAGGTATTTTTTCGGGTAGTACGATTGGCTTGCGGGCAAAAATTCTGTCCATAATGGGTACAACCGTACCCATTGAAGCACCATTGAAAATTGTTGAGATAATACTGACAAAAAAACCCAACCAGAAATTCCTGTACTGGATTTCAATAAATCTTGTCAGTTTGAGATATTCCCTGATAACCTTCATTCATATCCTCTGTGCAACAAATTGCGCAATTTTTTCACTGACCTTTTGGTTGCCCAGGTGTTCCTTTAATTTTTCAAAGTGCTCTAACTGAATTTTTCTTTTTTCGCCTTCATTGTCAAAATTTTGCGAGAAAACCCTTTGAAATTTTAACCAGTTTACATTCTGAATAAATTCTTCAACAACTTTTCTTCCGCAGATGATATTTACTGGACTGACATAGTTCAATTGTACTATAATTCTCGCAATAATGTAATTCAATCTGCTCATTCTGTAAAAAACAATCATCGGTGTTTTAAGCAGTGCAAGTTCAAGATTCATTGTGCCACTTGCTGCAAGTGCAATATGTGTGTGTCGGGCAATCTGATGGCAATAACCAGTCCAGACAGGACATTCAAAATTTTCTTTTTCCATAATCTGCTTTATCTGAGGAAAAAGTTTTTCTTCAGCGCAGGATATTACAAAAGAAACATTGTGATTTTTCTGTATCATTTTTGCCGCTTTTATCAAAAGGGGTAAAATGTGTTCTATTTCCTCTTTTCTGCTGCCAGGGAAAAGTCCAACAATGGTGTCCTTTTCACTTAATTTTGTTTTTTCAAAAAAGCTTTTATCAAATTTTGCTTCCTCAAACAAATCCAGCACAGGATGACCAAAATAAAAGGCTGGCACACCCTCTTTTTCAAAAAGTTTCTTTTCAAAAGGGAAAATTACAATAACCGCCTCAAAAAGATGTCTTATTAAAAAAACCCTCTGATAACCATGTGCCCATATTTTGGGCGGAATATAGTAAATTTTTCTGAAACCCTGAATTTTTTTTGCCAGATTGAGATTAAATCCCGGGTTATCTATGAAAATAATCAGGTCAGGATTTTCTTTTTTAATGGCAACTGCGCACTGATTTAAGAATTTTATGTGTTGTCTGATATTTTTAATAACTGAACTTATACCGAATGAACCCGGAAACGGATTTTCTGCAATGATTTTTATCCCGGAGTGTTTTAATTTTATTCCACCAGTACCCACTATCTCAACATCTGGTACCACTTTTTTCAGATGCAGGGCAAGCAGGGATGCATACTGGTCACCTGATATCTCTCCAGAGACAATGGCAATTTTAGGATGGTCTTTCATACAGAGATATTTTATTTTTCTGCCAGAAATTCATCAAGCAGCTGTCCTGATGCCTTTACCAGCTGGTAATGAGCGATCTGATAATCGTAAAGCGCCTGATAGTAAGATGCCTTTGTCTGAAAAAGATAGGTCTGAGCATCAAGTACATCTGTTGTTGTTGCAAGGCCTTCCTTTCTCAATAAATCAGTGACTCTTACATTTTCCTGTGCATCTTCTACGGCTTTTTCCATCACCCTGATTTTTTCCTGTGCTGAGATGAGATTTAAATAGGACGAGGTTATATCAAGTGAAATCAAGTTTATAATTTTTTGTTTCTGCGTTTCAATCTGAGATATCTGTGCATCCATTGCTTTAATTTTTTTCTTTGTACTCTGCCAGTTCCAGATGTCAAAATTGGCCACCAGCACAGCAGTTATATTCTGATACCAGCTATTCAAACCTGAAGATGTTCCTTTTTCACCCCTTAAAGAAAGAGCAAAGGCAATCTCTGGATAATAATCTGCTTTTATGATTTTTCTGGCGAGTTCAAGCGTGGCTTTGTTCCTTTCTATCTGTTTTATTTCTTCCCTTTTTTTTATTGCAATATTCTTCCATGTTTCAATGTCCTTTTCTTCCCATACTTTGGTCAGTGTATCCTGAAGGTTTATTTCACAGCTATAGGGGAAATTCAAAATTGTCTTGAAGTTTTCCTTGGCAAGGTTTATCATATTTTCTGTTTCAACGAGCTTTTGCTTTGCATCAGCAAGTGCCACTTCAGTTTTCAGTATATCTGCCTTTGTCGCAAGACCTGCTTCAAAAAGTTTTTTGACATTTGATAGATGTGCCTGTCTTTGATTCACAAGAGCCAAAGCTGCCTGACGAAAATTTGACGCCTTCAATATTGAAAAGTATGCCTGTATTACCTGAAAGATGATATTCTGCTGGGTAATAAGTTTCTCACCATTGGCGATTTCAATTTCCTGTTTTTTTATTTCATATTGCGAAGTCAAGGCGCCTCCGGTAAAAACAGGTTGTGTCAGGGTTAAGCCCGCATTATAGATATCGTTCTTGCTCATTTCTATTTTTATAGGCATGCCTGGAACTGAAATTGAAGGTACTTTATCAAGTCTTGTGTATGAAAAATTACCAGAAATTTGCGGAAAAAACTTTGTTTTTGAATCCTCTTTTTCCCACTGTTTCTGAATGATTTTTTGTTCAGATGTCCTGATATCAAGATTGTTCTCAAGCGCTATTTTCACACTATCCTGAAGTGTAAAAATCCTTTCCTGCCTTTCCTGACAATGGATACAGGCAACAAAAAATAATAAAACCAGCACAGTCGGAATAAACTTTTTCATTCAGTTATCCTTGTATTGAAACACGATACAAACAGAAAAATTCTGTTGTTTATTCTATCCCATGCAGGATTTTTGTCAATTGTGTGGATATTTTCTCAGCGTACCTGAAGAAAGAAAAAATCATAACTGCATGGCAACTGTGCCCTTATAAACAATCAGTTCTGTATCCTGCCTCAGAAGTTACTTTCTGATAGAATTAGAAATTTTTCTTCTTATACCCGGAAAAACTACCAGAACAGGTATCGCAAATATCATTCCTGCCAGCAAAATGCCTGTTGCGATGGAAAGATGTGCAAAAACATATGCTGGCATAAGAATGATTCTTGTTAAACTCTGCAAAATCCCATTTTCTGCAATAAATTGTGCTATTACCGGAGAATGTTTATAGTAAAATCTAACAAATGCCTTTCCCGGTTTTGGCTGTATATCCTTGATTATTTTTCGTATGCCTGTATCTCAGCCACATAAAGGCCCTTTGTTACAATTAGGCGAATACTTGATGTTTTAATCTGTGGAAAGGTGTGAACTACTTTTTCTTTTTTATTGCCGGTGTTTTTAAGAAGGGTGGTCCAATTCTTCCCCTGCTGATACTGGATTTCATAGTCAGAAAGGACATTGACAGGGTCAGGATAGTACCTTGGAAGCCAGGATATCATTTCTATCCTTCCTATGGTCACTTCTTCCGGGAAATCTATCTGTAACCAGTCATTTTTCCAGGTTTCCTTCAATCTTTTTATCCAGATTTCATCATCTTCTCTCACTGGTCCAGCATTTGGTCCCCATCTTCTTGTAAACCAGCAGGTTCTTATATCACCATCAATCGCAAAGACAGGAGAATCCTTAAAACTGTGGTATGTCCAGCTGGATGAAATCTTTGCACCATTTCCTTCCCAGCAGAGATTCTTCGGGTTTTTATCTTTTTTGGGCTCACTGGCAAAAAGTGGGTCTTTCAACATTTTTTCCATTATCAGGGTGCCTTTTGAAATATCTCTATCAGTGTAAATATGGACACCAAAAGGTTCAAAAGTATCAGTAAAACAATTTTTTTGCAAGGTCAATGAACGGTTTTCTGAAACAACATTCAGGATTTTTATGTTTTTGCCTTTCAGAGAAAAACGCGCTGTTGATTTTTGTGGAGAATCATTTGCAGCAATAATAAAAACATTGTTCAGATGTTTCAGAATTTTTGTTGAGATTTTTTCATTATTAACAGAAACAACCGTATCTGGTTTTTCTTCTGAAACAAGTATATCATGAAGATAGTTCATTTCGCCTGCCAGTGCCCGCAACATCTCCCATGCAGCAGGATTAAGATTGGGATTGGCATAATCATGAAACCATGACCAGAACAGAAATCCTTTAGCGCCTTCTATAATTGAACGATAGACAGTATACCGTTGCTCTTTTAGATAGGGCATCCTTCCAGGGAATATCTCACCGGGGTGAAACCTTTGTTCCCATGCTCTCATATCAAATATTTGAGGATCAACCCAGACAGGCTGTTTAGTCCCGCCTATCTCAACTGCTGCCTTCACCTTTTCTATAACTCCCATAAGACGTCTTGAGTTCAAATCCGGGTTATCATAATTTGGATAGAGATAAGGATTTATTCCAAGGATGTCATTAAAAGAACGGAATATCTCCTGATAATATGCACCGGGACTTGTAACTACTGGTGTTACAGGATGATACGGGTCTATTTTCTTCATTTTCTGGTATCCTTTTATAAGCCCTTCCAATGACCAGTTTGGATGTATCTCAGGTTCATCTCCAAAGAAGTAAGCCAGAAGAACAGGGCTGTTTTTCAATCTTTCAACTGTTTTCAATCCATCTTCAAGATATTTTTCCTTTTCCTTGATACACCATGGTTCCCAGACATTGAAATCATAACAAAATAGTTTCAGGTTCCTTTTTGATAGCTCTTTCAGCCATGTTTCATCGGATGAAGTATCAGAAATAGTGTTAAATCCAGCAGAAGCAATGGCATCAAGGTCTCCTGTTTTGGCTGTCCAGGGATTTACTCCATGAAGACCGATAGGGAAAAATCTCTTTCCGTTTACAACAAGGACTCCATCTTCAGCAATTCTTACTTCACTGGGTGAAGCCGGGTATCGGAAAAAGCTTATATGGTTTTCATCAATCTTTTTGCCTTCAAGAAAAAGAGACACATTTAGGGTGTATTGTCCGTATGGGAAATTTTTTGTGTCAAAGGCAATGGAATTACCTGATGTTCTCATTGGAGATAATTTTTCTTTTTCCAACAATTTTTTCTCATCTTTGTCAATGACAGCATAACTATACTTCAATTTCTTCAACAGCGATTCGTCGCAGTTGATATTAAGGATGGCTCGCAAAACTTTGTCTTTCATTGTAGCGTAGAATGCATTCCTGTATGATGGATATTTTAATATAAGATTTGAGACAGTGCTCTGTGAGGAAATAGTTTTCCAGAATATTTTTAATGGCTCATCCGTCTGGTTTTTTATCTGAACGCAAACCTGATATCTATCTGGAGCAGCACCTGTAAACGGGATTGAAAAATACATTGCTTTTCCTGGTTCCATAAATATCTTTTTCTTTTCCTGGTAGGTTTTTCCTGTGGTCGTGGAAAAGATGTTTATTGTAAGATTGTTTTCCTGTTTCTTTCCGCTCATGTTGTGTATTTTCCCCTTCACCTGCACAACCTGCTGTCCATCTGCTGTAAGGAATCCTTCTGCCTTGAGATCTTCCACAGTATAGCAATACTTTGAAAAATCCACATTAAGCCCGAGAATCACACCAAATTTCTCTGGAATATGAAATCCATCTATTGTCGGAAACGCCTGACTTAAAGAATCCGCAAAACCAGGCATATTTCTACAAAAGTTAATGCCCCATATCGAACCTGTTTCTGGCGTGATATCAAAAATTGCATAGGGAAGAGCCATTTCAAGATACCAGGCATTCTTATCAATCTTTGTTTTCAATGGAAATTCAGCATTCCATTCCGCATTATATACACTGCCTGCCCTGTAGCCAAATGCATCGTAGTATACACCATTGCTATTAATCATAAAATGATAATAGTCAGATTTGGTTCTTCCGGGGTCAATAAAAATTTCAACACTATCATCCAAGCAAATTTCCTGGTCTCTTTTTGTACAGGTCGTTTTCATCTTTGAGATGTCTGGATGCCTGCATTCAAAAGCAATATACAGAGCATTATCATCATAAAGTAGATACACAGTAGTCCATTGTTTTGAAATTGGTTTACCCTTTAATGTAACAAATGTGTCAATTTTTGCAGCATTTTTCCATAGTTCTTCAAGATCGCCATCAATAACAGGTGGTTTATGTGTTTTTATTGCCCTGACAATATTTTCTTCTGTCGCAGCAAATATTCTAAAGGTAGATAAAAGAAACAACACAGCCACAATTATCCTGAACATCTCGTCCCCCGGTTAATTTCTTTCGGCTGACAAAAGTGAAAGTGCGGCAAAAACAGGTCCCTGTGTCATTCCGCCACCTTCACATGTTGACCAGCCAATTGAATAGCCATTGCCATAACCATCAACATCAAAACCACGAAAATAGGGATAATCATTTCCAAGGCCAGGCACTTCAATTCCTCTTAATCCAAGCGGCATAAATCCTGGAATTTGTTTCAGCCCTGACTTATTATCAAAAAGGTCAGCCAGATGTTGTGATGAACTTCTGTATCCTGAACCGCCCATAAAACTGACACCCACTGGGTTCCTTCCAAAGAGCCATTGTATCTGGCGTTCTGCGATTTTTGTATATCTATGCGTTTTCAGGATTCTGTTTGCAAGAAAACAGACAATTGCGACATATCCAAAATAGGCATTTGTTCCATGTCCATTTATGGCAGTGACAAGGTTTCTGGGTCTGACTTTTTTGTACTCCATCATGTGTCCAAAAGGAGAACATCCTGTCAGTCGCTCTATCCAGGGCATAAATCTCTTGTAGGAATTTTCTATTTTTTTCCGTAAAGGATCGTCCGGAAATATTTCTGCATATTCAAACAGGGCAATCTGCGGATAAAACCCTGCAAGGTATATGGCACTTGCTTCAATTCCACTAGCAGGAAAAAATCCATCTTTTTCCTGATAATTTAAAATTCTTTCAATATGTATTCTGGCTTCTTCTCTGTATTCTTCACTTCCAGTGTAGTGCGCTATATTAAGGGCACTCAGGGCAAGTGTTCCATATACGCTGACTGTAAAATTCTCACCGGCGTCCGGACTTTTGTAGAAGTTGTGCATTTTTATTGCTGCATCAATACATTTTTCTGCGTTTTTGGGTTCCTGCTGTTTTACCATAATGGCAAACTTTGCAATCGCTGCTGCAAAAAGTCGTGTGTACCAGGGTATCCAGGTGCTTTTATCAGGATGTCTGTAATAGTGATGAATCTTTGGGTCTGAATATGCAAGATACATCTGTGTCAGGAAAAATCTGCCATCTTCTGCCTGCTTAATGCCAGAGACATGAGTGCTGACATTCGCATTTCCTCTTTCATCCACCGCGCTCAAAAAAAATTCCACTGTATAACGCGCCTCCTCCAGAGCATCTGGCAAAGGTCCACCTAAAAAAAACCATTTTCTTGGTGCGAGCCAGTGTCCGAGAAGTAAACAATAAAGATTTGTAACTATATTGGTACTATGACGTTCCCAGTTTCCGCCATCGTGCCAGCCCTTTGTTATTTTTGCTGGTTCATTAAGTTTCACAAGATTATCTTCATCAGGAGCATGCCAGTTTTTGCAGCCAGGTGCTGGTTGATAAAGAATTGGTCCATCATTGCAGCCATTCCTCCATGGAAGTTTTTGGCCGCAACGGTGATTGAAAAAACCCTGTAATGAAAGCCGTAACATTTTCAGATAAACATTTTTATTTATATCAAATTGATGGCTTTCTGCTTTTGTCCCATCAGGAAAATATACCCTTAAAAGGTATGTGCCATCTTTTTTTATTGAAGAAAAATCAGCAGTCCACCAGTATCTTTTCCAGGCATATGCTCTGTGTCTTTTCATGGTTCCACAATAAACCTTTTTTCCTGTTATAGTGTTCAGAACCACAAATTTACCACAAGGGTAGTCCTTAAGTGTCCATATCACAACGCTTTTTTCAGATTCAGGATGATAACCAATCTGACAATCCTTGAATGCAACCGGCTCTTTTCCAAGAAATTCATCATACTCTGCGGTTATACTTATATCTACACCTGATTGTTCAAGTTCTTCCACTGCCCTCAAAATTTTTAGTGCCTCTCTGTTTCGGGGTGCCTTTTTAAGTACCTTTTCGCAATACTGTTTGCAATTTACCAGAAAATATGGTGAATTTAATACTTTAGATTTATGATAATCCACAAGGGCATGTAGCAGATTGCCTTCAACACTGTTTGGGTCTTCAAGGCATATGGTTCTTGCTGCCAGCCATGCACGGTTATAATCATTTTTTTCTAAAAATTTAATACCTTCATTCCAGGCGTTTTTTATTCTGAGTGGCTTTGCTTCATATGTTTTCATAAACTTTATCTCTTCAACCATCAGTAAACCTCCAGCTCTGAAAGGTATAATCCTTTCTTTACAACGAGCCGGACTTTTGAAGTGGTAAGCGATGGCAAGGCCAGTGTTATTGTTTCATTTGTATTTCCTGTGATACTCTTGACAGGTTTCCATTCTTTATCATCCCATGCTTCTATGTCAAAATCAGATAAAACACAGTCAGGGTCCGGCCAATATCTTGGTTTATAAGAACGAATTACAATCTTGCTTATTTTTTTAGGTTCAGGAAATTCCACCTCAAGCCACTCAGGAGTTTTACCTGCCGGACTGACAAAGGATGGACTGAGTTTACCGTCATAAAGGGGGAACCAGCAAGTATCAGGGTCTCCATCAATGGCAAAATTACAATGTGGATACCATGTGTAATTCCTACTGCTTTTTGCCTTTGAGCCATTCTGGCTGGCTGCGATATTGCCGGGTTTGGCTCTATAGTCAATGGATGACATAAAAAATGCGTCAGAAAGGAATTTTTCCATTATTGTGTCACCGGGTTTTTCTGTGGTGTAAATATGGACATCAAGGGGCTTGAACATGTCGGTGAACATGCCATTTTTTACTGCAATACTTCTTTTTTCTGACCAGACAAACAGTTGTGAAATGCCTTTATCTTTCAGCTCAAATGAAATTTCCTTGTTTTGTGCACCGTGATAAACCGCTATTACATAAAGGTTTTTGCCATACCTTCTTGATGAAATGCTCAATTTTTCACAAGATACTACCTCGTCATTTGTCTCTGGCTGAACCAGGACTTTTTCAAGGGAGCGGACTTCATTTCCTAAGGCGCGAACTGCTTCCCAGAGTTTTGGATTCATTCTTGGATTTGTATAGTCATGGAAATATGCCCAGAAAAGAATTCCTTTTGCCCCCCTTGCTATGGCAGCCCATACCTGGTTTCGTATTTCACAAAGCGTGAGAAACCTGCCATAACCACTATAACCACTGCCTCTTGCCCAGTGTCCACCATAAAAATATTGTGGCCAGAGCCACCACGGTTTTTTGCCTGTGGAAAGTTTGGGACCAGGGAAATCTTTGTCAATCTTACCATTGGCAATCTCTATCATTGAGCTGCATCTATCAGCGGTTGTCAAAAACTTTTTCGCAAGTATGTCCTGGTCATCACCATACATAGGGTATGGATAGAGGTGATTCATCATAATGTCTGAAATGTAATAAAGGGATGTATACCCTCTAAAACTACCATTCATAGCGAAAGGATGATAGGGATCAAGCAAACTGGTTTGCTCGTACAATGCAACATATTCCTGCTGCCAGACGAGTTCTTCACCCCACAGATAACACAGAAGGGCAGGGTGATTTTTGAATTCTTCTACCTTCCCTTTTGCTTTTTGAAAAAGTTTCTCCTTCTGTTCTTTTGAAACAGTTTTTGACAGGGTGTTGGCTAAAGAATCAAGCAGGACAATTTTTATTCCAAGTTTGTATGCTTCATCCATAAAATCTTTGTTTACATCAAAAGCAGTGGTAACATTGAATCCTGCCTGAGCGAACATTTGAAGGTCTTCTTTTGTTCCTGTATTTCCATGGACACCTATCGGGAAAAACGGCTTTTCATCCACAAGAATATTACCATCTGTATCTATTCTTACTGTCTGTGGTTTTGTCTCAATATATCTGAAATCGGTTTTTGCCCTGTCTATGACATTTCCTTTTAAATCAATGATATTCACCAATATTTCATAAACTCCGTACTTCAATCCAGAAACAGGGAACTTCAGAATATTTTCAGTGTCAGGCGTTATTTCCTGTAAAAATTTTATTCGGGTATCATCCGATAATTTCAGGCCTGCCTGTAATTTTAGTTTTTTTGTTACTGACTCTTTTGTGTCAAGGGTTATTTTTATTCTGACTTCCTTATCTTTCTGGGTTGAGAATACTATTTTCTTGTAGGAAGGGTTCAGCATTTCAATATCCGTTGCACTTGGATTGCGCAAGGAAACAAACCTCTGCCCGATTCTATTTCCTTTTTCATCAAGAATATTAAACCTGCATATAAATTCGCCTTCAATACAGGGTATCCCGACATCTTTATTGAATTCAATTTCATCTTCAGATACTAACAGAACATCCTGTTTTTCAATGTATTCCTTTCCAGAAGGGTCTTTAACGAAAAAATGTATCTGACCTGGCATAGATTTATGACAGATTAAACTGCCTTTGAAATTCAGAAATAGTCCATCTTCTGAAAGAACAGGGTTTATTTTCAGGTTTTTCACAAAAACAGAGGAAGGACTGATTATTGAAAGTGAATTTCCAATCAAACTATTGGAATCCTGTCCAGATGTTTTCTGCCAGGTGGCAAGGTCTCCTGTGGCTGCAAGTGAACTTTCAAGCCACGAACCACCGACCATCTCTTGAGATTGCCATCTGCTCACGATTGTTTCAGGCGAAAACACATTTTCATCACTGAATAGATTGACATCTCCATAAATTGCAATTGCCTGATTGCAGTTTAGAAAAAGGTTATGGATGATTAAAACATCTGTTTTTCCATAACCTCCGGTCAGAGTTATTGCGTCTTTTGTTTCTCTGAAGATATTGTTCTGGACTGTGAAGGTTCCATTGGCAAAGGAAATTCCGTTTCCAATACATTCATTATACTCAAAAACTATTTTCTGTCCGGCGTCCAAAGGATATGTAGTAAAGGCAACAGGATTATGTTTGAAAATGTTGTTTTTTACAACAGGTACAGGACTGTTTTTGTAAACACGCAGATACACCCCGGCATTTTTGTTTTCATAAATCTTGTTGCCAATAATGGTACCTCCTCCTTCAAGACAAATACCATTATTTCCACATTGAAATACTTCTGAGTTCTTTATGGTCCAGTTACCGGGTCCCTGGATGCCTGAAAGAAATGCGTAGTTACTGGCAGGATAATTATTGTGGACCCGACAATTCTCTATGATACAGTAATTTCCGCCGGTGCTGATTATGTTTGTCTGTGCATTTTTACATTCTAAATTTATAAGATGATTGTAATTGCCTGCAACAGAAAAACAACTTTTTCTCCGGATACGAACAACAGAATTTTCAAGGAGGGTACCTTCAGATGGATTTATATGCAAAATAACCCTGTTTTCTTCCTTTTTTATTTCACAAAACCAGGAACCTTTTGATGCTTGAAGTTCTGTAAAATTATTTTTTTCCTGCAATTGTTTTCCATTCAACCACACGCCAGCAAGCCCTGTGTTTGTGTCTCTTACTGAAACTCCTGGAATATCAACATTCCATATTCCAGAGGCATCTATTTTAATTGCTTTTGATGGAATCTCACTTTCTCCATCTATGACAACACTTCCTTCTCCTTGAAAAACAATTGGTTGCTCTTTTGTTCCTGATACATTAAGAAAAATCTGTTCCTCATAAATTCCCTGCTGTATCAAAACAATATCACCTGGTTTGACAATATCTGCTGCCTTTTGGATTGTTCTGAATGCACCAGTAGATGTGTTTTCTTTACCGCCCGACAGGTCTGAACCATCAGTCCTTACAAAATAAGTATCGCATTCTGCAAGATTAAAAAAACCAAAGATCAGTATGACAAACTTTATTATGAGCAAATTTTGGGTGATCTTAATTTTTTCCTCCTTTTTTCAAAGAACTAAATGTCCTGCTCGCACCCTGAATTTCTTAAATGCTTCTGCATATTTGACACCGATTTGTTTTCCATATTGTTCTGAAATTCTTATTGCCAGTTCATCAAATGCTTCCTTTCCGAGTTCCTCTACACTTTTTCTGTTTTCTGTGGTTTCTTTTTTTTGTATACCTCCCATTTCGATCTGACTTTTATGACAATAACAGGCATTCTTTTTTTTCTCAATATACCGCGTGATGTCTTCAAAATGGTTGGGTTTTTCTGTGTTATAGAAAAAGATTTCCTTTACAAAATGCGGTTCAATTCCATTCTTCAGATGTTCAGGATAAAAATGGGGAAAGCCGGCAAAAACAACTGCTTCTGCGGAGAGAATTCCCACTGTTCTGTGGTCAGGATGAACTTCATAAGGCAAAAAAGGATCAAGCGTCATTACAATATCTGGCTTAACCTGCCTGATAACCTTCATGATTTTTCCTCTTAATTTCAGGTCAGGATATAAAAAACCATCTTCTTCACCAAGGAAAAAAACCTCTTTCACTCCAAGGACTCTCGCTGCTTCCAGTGTCTCTTTTTTCCTGATTTCAGCAAGTGTTTCAATATCAAGGTTTCTGTCATATGTTCCACGATTTCCCTTTGTGCATATAAGGTAAAAGATTTCACCCCCTTTATCCACATACTTTGCGATAGTCCCTCCGCAATAACATTCAGCATCGTCCGGATGCGCTTGAATGTTCAACAATTTCATAGTAGTACTACGTGTCTGGGTGCCTCAATATTAAAATGGCAGTCCCTTTCCTTTACTGATTTTTCAAGGTATATGTGGGTACCAATATTTATATAAAGCAGCAGCATCATACGGAATACCCAAATTATGGAAAGGAACCCCTTCAGCATGACCGTCGCAAAATAGAATATTACTCACAGAATCATGGCCAGCCCTTGCTGAAGCATGAATGGTGAACCCTGGTGCCCAGAGAAGTGGGACTTTTTCCCAGTAAGGATTGTGAGCATACTCAAAAAGAAAAATTTTTGATGCAGGGTTTCTAACCCTGGCAAGTTTTCCTCCCCAGTTTACACCATTGGTTGCGCCAACATAGATCCCACCAATATCAGGTAACGCGAGATACATATTACTCACATACCTGACCTGGCTTGTTATTGCATTATAACCCGGGGGTGCATACCAATCACCCCACCAAGAAGTTCTTCGCGCCTTGGGACATTGAAAAATTTTCCATTGATTGTTTACATACAATGCAAGAGCCGAAAGATAGTTTGGTGCGGTCCGGACATCGTCGTTCCAGTAAGTCCAGAAGAAACTTGAATTCCCTGGATTTCCCAGTGGTGGAAGATAACCATTATTGTCTACCTCATACTGAGCCATTGCCAGCCCCAGCTGCTTCAGATTGGCAAGGCAAACAGCCTGTCTTGCTTTTTCTCTGGCACGGCTCAAGACAGGCAGAAGCATCGCTGCAAGTATGGCTATAATCGCAATTACCACAAGCAATTCAATGAGAGTGAATCCATTCTTTTTCATAACACCCACCTCCTTTCAAGATTTTGTAATGTTTGTTTTTTCTCTTCATGATCTTGAACAAAATCAGGGTCTGTGCTTTTTCTGACTACCAGTTCTGGCTTAATTTCTATGATAATTGATTTATCCTTTTGAATTTCATCTATCCCAAGAAGCAGTTTAAGGGATGCGCTTACAATTTTTTCTTTCGGTTGCCTTATTGTTGTAAGTAATACATCTGGCTTTGCTGCTTCTGGTGTATCATCAAAACCAGCAATGGCTAAATCCTGAGGGATTCTATAGCCATAGTTTTGAACCAGATTTTCAAGATAATAGATGGCAAAACAATCATAAGGCGTAAAACAAGCAGCTATTATATTTTTTTTCTCCAGTAGAAACTGAACCCCATGGCTTATTGCAGGACCTTCGGGTGCTCCAAGAAACACCAAATCCTCGTTGAATACCTTATTCTTCTCAAGAAAATATCTGTAGGTATTGAATATTCTTTTTCTCAATTCATTGCTGTCATCAATATAAGCAATACTGTGGTATCCCTTTGAAAACAGATGCTCCATCATCAAGGATGCTCCATAGACCTCATCAACTTTTACCTGCGTTGATGGCAGGTCAGTCCAGAAATCATTTATGATAACAAACTTCATTCCCAGTTCTACCAGTTTCTCTCTTATTTCTTCTTCTTTAGAAAGGATATTGGGAAATTTCAAAACATTTTTTATGCCTCTTTCTGCAAAACTCTGGATGAACATTTCCTCTCTTTCAATTTTATTGTCAGCATCAGCGACTACAACATGGTAACCGATTTCGCCTGCCTGAAATATAATCTGTCTGAGAAATTCAACAAAAATAGGATTTCGCAGATGTGGGACAATAACCCCTATATCATTCTTGCCATTTGTGGTTCCCCTGACAAAATTGCCAAGCCCCCATTTTTTCTCTATCAGTCCTTCTTCTTCAAGCTTTGCAAGTGCCCTTCGTACTGAAATTAAACTCACATTGTAATTTTGTGCAAGGGTTCTTTCAGATATTAAAGGATCTCCGGGAAGGAGTTCACCTGTCTTTATTTTTTCTTTGATGTCAGCGATAATGTGGTCTGTCTTAAAAACCCTCTTCAGGTCTAATCTGTTGCTTTTTTCGTCTTTAGCCATATTGTTCCTCTACTCATATCTAACTGATATTCTACTGTTATTATACTCGGGAGAAAAATTTTGTCAAGACATGCGGATTAAAAAAGAATTGTTTGATGAGGGTGATTTTCCAGAATTAATTGATGGGACTGATATTCAGGCCAGGGTTTCGGATTTTTTTCTTAATGAGGCAAGAATAAAGGATGAAAAAAGTGGATGGCAGTCGAATGGTTTGGATTGAAACTCTGGATGGAATTGTGTGGCTATAAAAAATGGATGATTTTCAATTTCTATAATCTCAACCAGTTTTCTGTCAGGAGAATAGCCTGTAAATTTCATACCTTTTTGTTTCATGATATCCATGTATTTAAGGTTGAATTCCCATCTATGTCTGTGTCTTTCAAATATCTTCTTCTTTCTGTAAGCCCTGAAAGCAAGTGATTTTGGCTCAATCTCACAGGGATAGCAACCCAATCTCATGGTACCACCAAGCACTGTGATATTTTTTTGTTCATCAAGTAGACATATCACAGGATCAGGCGTGTCAACAGCAAACTCTGTGCTATGAGCTTTACAGAAACCACATACGTTTCTGGCAAATTCAATGACAGCACATTGCAGCCCTAAACATATACCAAAAAATGGAATTTTATTTTCCCTGCAGTACTTGATTGCACTTATCATTCCTTCTACACCGCGAATTCCAAAACCACCGGGCAGTATAACTCCATCAACATCTTTCAAAAATTTTTCTGCGTCTTCCTTTTCTATTTGCTCCGAATCAACTTTTATAAATTCAACTCTGCAGTGGTTGGCAATTCCACCGTGCACAAGTGCTTCAGATATTGATTTATACGAATCCCGCAGTTTTATATATTTCCCCACAACACCAATTTTCACAGATTCTTCTGCTGTACGAAGTACATTAACAATGCTGTACCATTTTTCAAGTGCCGGACGAGGGTGGCATGGTAGATTGAGATATTCAAGAACAATCCTGTCAAGATTCTGTTTGTGATAGATGATGGGTATCTCATATATAAAAGGTGTGTCAATTGCTTCAATCACTGATTGTTTTTTCACATTACAGAATAGTGCAATTTTTTCCTTCATCTCAGAAGAAAGGGGCCTTTCTGTACGGCACAGAAGAATCTGCGGTTGAATGCCTATTTCCCTTAAATTTGCCACTGAATGCTGGGTCGGCTTTGTTTTGAGCTCTCCGGCCGCTTTTATAAAAGGAACCAATGTAAGATGTATAAAAACAGTATTCTGCTGTTCCTGTTCAAATCTTATCTGTCTTATTGCTTCAAGAAATGGTAAACTTTCAATATCTCCCACAGTCCCGCCAATCTCACATATCAGAATATCAACCTTTCTTGTTAAAGCCATTATGCGGCTCTTTATTTCATCTGTAATATGGGGAACAACCTGTATTGTTTTTCCTAAATACTTTCCTTCGCGCTCTTTCTGAATCACTGAAAAATAAATCTGGCCGCTTGTGGTATTATTTGCTTTTGTAATCTTTGCGTTTGTAAACCTCTCATAATGACCGAGATCAAGGTCTGTTTCAGCACCATCAGAAGTGACATATACTTCTCCATGCTGAAAAGGATTCATTGTACCAGGATCAACATTTATGTAAGGATCAAGCTTCATCAGGGAAACCTTATATCCATGGCTTTCCATTAAGGCACCGATAGAAGCACTTGCAATACCCTTGCCAAGGGATGAGACTACTCCACCTGTAACAAAAATAATTTTAGCCATGTCCCAGAACCTTTATCTTTCTTAAATCACTGATCGTATCAATGGAAATAGAATCTTTGGAAATCACAACAACCTTTATTTTATAACCATTTTCAAGTATTCTGAGTTGTTCAAGCTGCTCAAATTTTTCAAGCGGACCGAGTGGCAAACTTTTGTATTTGAGCAGAAAACCTTTTCTAAATGCATAAACACCAATATGTTTGAAAAAGTCCACCCTGCCAAAAAATGGTTGTTCTTTCACAAAATAAACCCTTGGAAAAGGAAGTAAACTGGCTGAAAAAAACAGGGCAAATCCATTCCTGTCCATAACCACCTTTGTTATATTCGGGTTGTACAAATCTTCTTCTGTTTTTATTCGTGTTGCTGGGGTTGAACAAACAATGTTCCTATCTTTCAACATTTCTTTAACAGGTTCATCAATTGCTTCATCAGGAACAAGTGGTTCATCTGCCTGAATATTCACAAAAATCCTGCCAGGAATTTTTTCGGCAACCTCAGCAACCCTTTCACTGCCACATCTGCAATCAGAAGAAGTAATAAAAACCTCTGCACCAAAACTTTTTGCGTGTTGTTCTATTATGCTGCTATCTGTTGCTATTATAACCCTATCAAGGGTTTTTGCCTTTCTGGCGTGTTGGTAGACACTTTCAAGAATTGTAATCTTACCGATTCTTTGAAGGACCTTGCCAGGAAGTCTTTCTGAGTCATATCTGGCAGGTATAACCCCTATAATACCCTTCATTAAATCACCCCTGAAGATACCCAGATTTCAAACATCTTCCTCATCTCGTCAGGCGAAACATTTGCGGTTCCAAGTTTCTGTACAACAACTCCTGCTGCAAGGTTTGCAAATGTTGCTGCTTTTAATATATCAAACCCACAAGCAAGACCAAGGGTCAGGACCGCAATTACAGTATCTCCTGCGCCTGTTACATCAAAAACTTCTTTGCTTATTGCTGGAAGATGTGTCACCCCAGAATCACTAAAAATTGTCATGCCATCTTTACCGCGTGTAATTACAAGGTTCTCAAGCGATAATTTTTTCATAATTTTTTTACCAAGTTCAACGATATCATCCACTGTTGATGGTTCAGGAAGATGCATTCCAGCACTTGCTTCCATAAGATTTGGTGTAAGGCATGTAACATTTTTGTAATAGAAAAAGTGATTGATTTTTGGGTCCACAGTTATTACCTTTCTATATTTGTGGCATATTCCTGAACAATATGAAATAAGAGCGGGAATAACAACACCCTTTCCATAATCAGAAATAATTACCGCATCAAAATTTTTAATTTCCTTTTCAATAAAACTCTGTATCTTGGACAATTCCTCCTGGAAAAGTTTTTCAATTTTTTCTCTGTCCACCCTGATCATTTGCTGGGACCCAGCTATAACTCTTGTTTTGATACTGGTTGGAAAATTCTTCCTGGCAAGAAGAAAAGTACCAATATGGTTTTCCTCAAGCATATTTTTAAGAATGGCTCCGTTTGTATCGTCTCCAATAATACTTGCAATGCTTACATTACCTCCAAGTCCAGTGATATTAAAACAGACATTTCCTGCTCCACCACACCTGTAAATTTCTTTTTTTACTTCAAGTACTGGAACAGGTGCTTCTGGAGAAATCCTTCTGACCTGGCCCACCACAAAGTGATCAAGGATAATGTCTCCAACAACAAGAATTCTGGCTTCAGGAATCTGTTTCAGGAATTTTTCAAGATGTTGCTGTTTTACATGCATGGTCATTGCTAAGGTTAAATCCAGAATATTATGTTTCCCTGTTTTTTGGCAAAAAAGTCAATAAATACCCATATTCCTGCACAGGTATAGAAACCCAGTGGTAACCCTAAGAAAAAGTACTTACTTTTTTCATATGCTTTTACACCACCATACTTGAGAATGATCTTTTTTATTAACCACGCAATAAAAATGGAAAACCACAACATGTCCATCAGCCACACAGGTCCAATGACAAACCCAATTGGATGAAGTGGCCACCATAAAAACTGTTGTCTCATAAACATAAGTCCAGACATCACAGCCAGTCCGATACCACGACACAACCAGCCAATTTTGTTTGAATCAGTCGGATTGTTAATTAAATCTGTTATGTAATTAAAAGGAGCTTGAGGTCCACCTCTGAAAAACCAGCTATTAAGGTTAATACCACCGTATTTGTAAGAAATCTTGAGCATAAATATTATGGTGGTAATGATATTGACAAAAATTGCTGCCATAATTGCCCAGAAAAGATATCTTTTTACCTTGCTGAATCTGTCCATAATCTTTAATGACATGCTGCTGGCAGACATTGGAAAGGTTCTTAAATCTGCGCTGTAAACATAGGTAAGACCTAAAGCAACCAGTACTGAAACAGGAATGTGTTTACTTCCCCACATGGAGATAATAATTGAGGAAGATATGATTGTTGCAACAAGTGTTGGGATACCTGCCTCACAGACAATCCTTGTAAGAACAAGGAAAATTATCAGGGCAAATACATAAAATACCAGTCCTATGGTCCAATTGAGACCCGAGTATTTCAACCATCCAAGAACAACCAATGAGCCGATAATAAATCCCCAGAACGCAGTTTTATATGAGAGAATCTCGTCAGAATCATCAATTGCTTTTTTCCCGATAGCATTTCTCCATATATCTCTGAAATGACTTCTGGCGATGTACAGACTGTATGCTACCATTGCAAACATTGCACCTGTACCTAAATGTGCGAAGATTGCATAGCCAGCACATCCATAAATGCCTATATTTTCAGTGCTTGATATACCTGTGATGTTAAAAATACCTCTGATAACCTGGAAAATAAGACTGAAAAACCATAAAGAAAAACTTACTTCAAGATTGGCAAGGTATACAAACCCAATAACAGGAAAACTTATGCGAAAAACAAGGTTCTGGGTGTTTCTGAATACAGATATACTTTGCTGAAGTCTTGGAGCAGGAATAAGTTCATTGTAAGCATGTAAAGCAATAAATGTACCTGCCAGAAAGGCAATACCAAATCCAAGCCACATTAAGGGATTTTTGAAAAATCCTGGAAGATATGCACGTTTCCCCTTTACTTCCTGTTCTTTCACCATTTCTGTTGGCAAAATGGTCAGTGGATATACAAGTTTTTCTCTTTCCATCCACTGTCTTCTCAGCATAACAACTATGCATATTGTACAGAAATAAAATACAAGAAGAAAAGGAATCCAGAGGGAAAGTGGTTTTATCCATGGAGTCCATGGGATGGTTTTACCTTTTGGAAGACCTTCAAAAAAATATGTTACTGCATCCGGATCTGTTACAATCAAATTCTTATTCAAATGAGGAACAATCAAATTCAACCATTCATTCTGAGGGTTAGCATAATAGGTCGGCGCTGAAATCATTGGAAGAATTTGGCTTCCAAGACCCATTTCAGTAACAGAACATGCCACCAGCATCATGCAGTAAACAAGCAAAAGTTCTCCAGGTCTGAATGCCAGCTTCTGTTTTATTCTTTTCAGGAGTGTGTTTACAAAGAAAACAAGGAAGAAAAACAATGTGATGGCAGCAACAGGCATATGGTCTATTGCCAAATATGAACCATTGTTAATGTCCACGGAAACATGGTCATAGATAGCAATAAATATTGAAAGCAATATGCCTGTTATGAATGAACGCAAAGTAAAAACTTTTTCCACATTTACTCCTTTGTAAGATTCTGTTCAATATAGTAAGTAAATCTGAGTAAATCGAGTTCTTTAAATGCAGGTGCAAGAATCTGCATGCCCATTGGAAGTTTATCAGAAGAAAATCCGATTGGCAAATTTATGCCTGGAATTCCTGCAAGATTGGCACCAACCGTATAAATATCAGAGAGATACATCATTAATGGATTGGCTGCTTTTTCACCGAGTTTAAAAGCGGTTTCAGGTGTTGTCGGAGTGATGATGAAATCAACGGCTTTGAAGGCAGATTTAAAATCTTCTATTATTAGGGTACGAACTTTTTGTGCCTTCAGATAATAAGCATCATAATATCCTGCAGAAAGAACGAAAGTTCCCAGCATTATACGTCTTTTTGTTTCATCTCCAAAGCCTTCTCCCCTTGAATTTACATAAAGATCATAAACAGTATCAGAATTTTTGCTCCTGTATCCGAATTTCACTCCATCAAATCTTGCCAGATTTGTACTGGCTTCTGCTGTTGAAATTATGTAATATGTGGGAATTCCATAGTGTGTATGTGGGAGCGTAATGTTTTTTATATGGAATCCATCATTAGCAAGTAAGTCAAGAATCTTGTTGATTTTTTCCCTTATTTGTGAAGAAAGTCCCTTTTCAAAATATTCTTCAGGAATCCCCACTGTTATTTTGCTTCTTTCAAGTGGTTTTTCAATTTCTTTATCATACTCTGGCACAGGTATATCGCAACATGTTGAATCACACTCATCATAACCTGCAATAACCTTCAAAATCAGGGCTACATCCTTAACATTTTTTGCAAATGGTCCAATCTGGTCAAGTGAAGAACCGAATGCTACCAGTCCGTATCTTGAAACCCTTCCATAGGAAGGTTTAAGTCCAACAACCCCACAAAAACTTGCTGGTTGCCTTATTGAACCGCCGGTATCAGAACCAAGTGCACCTGGCGACATATTGGCTGCAACCGCTGCTGCTGAACCGCCACTGGAACCACCAGGTACTCTCTGCGTATCAAATGGATTCAATGTTGGTCCGAACGCAGAATTTTCTGTGGATGAACCAAATGCAAACTCATCCATATTGGTCTTCCCGATAAGAATAGCGCCGGCATCTCTGAGCTTTTTAATGACATGGGCATCAAAAGGGCTCATATAACCTTTCAAAATTTTTGAGGCACATGTGGTTGGCTGGTCCACTGTGCAGATATTATCTTTTATGGCTATCGGTATTCCCTCAAGGGCACCTATTTCACCTTCCAGATATCTTTTTTGACTTATTTCTGCCTGTCTTAAACATTCATGATTTATATGAAGAAAAGCATTGAGGAGTTTGTTTTTTTCATTGATTGCTGAAAGATAGGTGTTAACTAATTCAATGACTGATATTTCTCTTTTTTCAAGAAGTGCCTTAATTTCACACAGACTTAAGCGTGTGATATCCATGTCATAAGAATTCCCTGGGATCAGAAACTTCACCCTTTATTGCCGATGCTGCAACTGTTGCAGGTGAAGCAAGATAAATAAAAGCTTCAGGGTTTCCCATTCTACCCTTAAAATTTCTATTCGCTGTTGATATTACCACCTCACCATCAGCAGGTATTCCCTGATGGGTTCCAACGCATGGACCGCAACCTGGATTTGTTACACAGCAACCACTTTCCATGAAAATTCTTATATACCCTTTTTTCATTGCTTCAAGATAAATCTTCCTTGAGCCAGGAGTTATTATTGTACGTACATCAGGATGGACTTTCTTTCCTCTTAAAATCTTTGCTGCGATTGCAAGATCTTCCAATCTTCCATTGGTGCATGTTCCAATAAAGGCCTGATTGATTTTAGTGCCCTTAATTTCTTCAACAGGGCATACATTATCAACGGTATGCGGTTTTGCAACAAGGGGTTCAAGTTTACTAACATCAAGATGGACTTCATTGACATATATTGCATCTGCATCTGCGAAAACAGGACTGAATTTTTCCTCGGATGCAAAACTTTTTAGATATTTTTCAAGGATTTCATCATAATCCATCACACAGTTTTTTCCACCTATCTCAGTTACAAGATTTGCTATTGTAAATCGTGCGTCCATGGAAAGATTTTTTACTGTATCTCCCTTTATTTCAACGCTCTGGTAAACTGCTCCCCTTGCGGTAAGAGTTTTTACCATTAGAAGACCCATATCTTTTGCAAAAACACCCTTTTTCAATTTCCCAGAAAATACAATTTTTGTGCTGTAGGGTACCCTGAACCACTGTTTTCCTGTTAGCATTGCAATAGCAATATCTGTTGAGCCCATGCCACAGGCCATCAGATTCATCGCTCCATATGTGGGAGTATGACTATCTGCACCAAGTACCAATTGACCTGGTCTTAAGAATCCTTTTTCTGGCATAAGGACATGGCACACTCCTTCACCAATTTCCATCTTTCTTATTCCATACTTTTGTACAAATTCTCTCATAATCTTATGGAGGGAAGAAACTCCCATATTCGGACTTGGCGCACTGTGGTCAAAAACAAAACAGATTCTATCAGGATTAAAAACCCTGTCTCCTTCCAGGGACTCAAACGCCTTTATTACAAGTGGTGCTGTACCATCCTGTGCCATGACGAAATCAACCTTTGCAAGACATATTTCACCTGCAGTAACGTGTTTTCCTGCATGGCTTGATAAAATCTTTTCTGCTATGGTCTGGCCCACTTAAAATTTCCTGTTTAAGGAGTTACTGTCATCAAAAGCCTTGCTTCTTCTGGATGTCTTGCAACAAAAAGAAGTTCATCGTCTGTCAAGGGTTTCTGGGTATGAACATTTGCGTATCTGGCAAGTTCAAGGATTTTCCTTGCCTCTTCTTCATCTTTGAATTCAACCTCAAGCTTTCCATAAATATTCCTCAAACCCTTTATTCCACTGTATTCACCAAGAATAATCATCCTTCCTGTCTCAATAATTTCTGGTTCTCCTCTGCCCAATTCTTCAAAATCGTACAGTTCATAGTTTCTTCTATCTTTCAGGGCACCATCAACATGAATGCCCGAGGAGTGAGCAAAGGCATTTGCACCAACACCAACCTGATTGATGGGTATGGGAACCTTAAAGGCATATGAAGCATAATGAGCAATTTTCCAGGACATTGACAGATTTATCCTCTCATCAAGCTGATATTTTCCAGCCATTCCAGCACCGTATTTGCAGGCAAGTAGTACAGATATAAGGTCTGCATTTCCTGCTCTTTCTCCCATTCCGTTGATTGTTGTGTTGATGTATGCGTCTACACCAGCATCAATTGCTGCCTTTGCGCCCGCAATTGAACAGGCAACAGCCATCCCCAGATCATTGTGGCAATGCAATTCCACAGGCATTTTTGTCTTTGAAGCAAGCTGGTAAACTCTTTCATAAATTGTAAATGGTGTATCATAACCGAGGGTATCACAATATCGTATTCTTTCCGCGCCATGTTCCTTTCCTGCAAGGGTAAATTCTATAAGATGGTTGATGTCAGTTCTTGATGCGTCCTCTGCATTGACCCCTATTGTTTTTGCGCCATGAGCTTTTGCGGCATCAACAGCAGATGTCATATCTTTGATAACACCTGAAAAATCCCTTTTACCCTGGAATTTACCCATTATCATCTGTTGGGATGTTGAAATTGAGAGATTTACGTGTTCAAGGTCAGGAACATTTTTGAATGCTTCTTCAACGTCTTCAACAATTGCTCTCATCCAGCCAGAAATTCTTATTGGAACCAAAACTCCCTTTTTCACAAGGGAGATGTTTGCATTAAGATAGTTGATTTCATGTTTTGTTACCGGAAAACCCGCTTCACTTTGAAATATTCCCATCTGATTGAGATAGATATTTATAAGAGTTTTCTCAAGTTTTGCAAGGCCCAGCCGCGCTGTCTGCACTCCATCTCTATTCGTCACATCAACTATATATATTTTTGGCATAAAAACCTCCCTTTAAAAAAACAATTTATTTTATTTCAAGAGCCACAGGTTTCTGTGCCTCATGAGGATGGTTTGGACCGCGGTAGACCTTGAGTTTTTTAAGCAATGCTCTTCCCAGGCGGTTGTGTGGAAGCATCCCTTTAACAGCATGCTCAATAATGGTCTCTGGGCTTTTTTCCATTAGGGACATGAATGTTTCCTTTTTTAAACCGCCCAGGTATCCAGAATGCCTGTAATAGACCTTATCAGTTATTTTTCTTCCTGTTACCTTCACTTTTTCAGCATTGACAACGATAACAAAATCTCCTGTATCAGCGTATGGAACATAACAGGGTTTGTGTTTCCCCAACAAGATTCTTGCTATGTTTGATGCCAGTCTGCCAAGTGTTTTTCCCGTTGCATCCACAAGATAAAAATTTTTCTCAATCTTTGTTTTTCCATCAGGAACAGGTGTTTTTTTCGTTTTCATATTTCCCCCAATTCACAATTAAAGACATCCTGCTGACAATTTTATTTTGCCAAGATTATACCCATTTCTGCGCCTGCTGTCAAAAATTGGTTTCTATAATAAAATGTGATAGTATTGGAAATCATGATAAAAAAAATTTTCGTTCCTGATTTTGAAAGGCCCATCAGAATACCTTCAAAAGTTAGATTAACTTTTGCAAAGCCAGAGGTTGTTTTATCCGGTAGTAAAATCACATTGAAATTGAGATTTTTTATCCCGATTGATGTAAAATCTGATAGCATCCTTAAACTTCAATTGTTTGGTGGAAGAAACAACAAAGGAAACTTTCTCGGAATCCAGTGCGATGACGAAGAGAAGGACGGCTTTATTTCAGTAAAATATAAAAATCAGACACTCAGAATTTCACAGAAGAAAAATCCTTATGGTACAATCACAATAACTCCTGATAAGCAAGGTATAAAACAGGGTGATTATATCAGTGTGATACTGAAAAATGTTGAAATCGGAAAAGACCGGTTATTAAACAAATTTTTTGTTCTTTATCAGGATGGATTTCGCTCGCCGGATATTCCACATAAACCTGAAAGTGTATGGAATGAAGAAAACCAGAAACAAATTCTTTCTGCCTGTATCATGCATATCCTTGGTGGTAAAATCCATCATTTAGAGTTGTACGCACCTTCAACAGTTAAAGCCAATGAAAGGTTCTCATTGCTTATCAGGCCAGAAGATAAATTTCATAATCTATCATCAGAAGTTTTTAATGGGAGAATAGAAGTTTTTAATGGAAGAACACCATTAAAAGGTATCATTAAAAAAGTACAGAACTCAACCTGTGTAAAATTTGAAACTTCATTGAGAAAAAATGGTGTTTATAGGATTACAGTAAGATATGGTGAAAAAAATTCTGTCAGCAACCCTGTCATTTGTGATAAAAAAGGAAAGTTTAATCTTTACTGGGGAATGATTCACGGGCATACAGAAATGTCAGATGGTACTGGAACGATTGACTATTATTTTCATCAGCTAAAAAATGAGGCATGTCTTGATTTTGGCGCACCAGGAGACCATGACCACACATGGGAAACAACTGAAAAAATGTGGAAAAAAACCTGTGATACTGTTAAAAAATGGAACAAACCGGGTGAATTTATTACCTTTTTAGGTTATGAATGGGCAAAATGGAGAAGAAATGGTGACGGAGACAGAAATGTTTATTACTATTATGACAACAGACCGATGTACAGGTCTGATGAAGGACATTATCCAGACCCACCATCGTTGTTCAGAGCATTGGAAAAAGAAAAAGCCATTATAATACCACATCACACAGCCCACGGTGGGAATTTTTGTGACTGGAAGGATCATGATATTGAAAAAGAACGACTTATTGAAATTTATCAGGAAAGAGGAAGTTATGAGTGTTCTGCGGAAAAAGGAAATCCAGTACCAGAATGCAAAAGCAAATGGGAAATTTATGAAAAGGGCTATGTTGTAAATGCGCTTCTTTCTGGCTGGCGATGTGGATTTACAGGTGGTGGAGATGACCATATAGGGCACGCAGGAACAGATTTTCCAAGAGGTAATTGTAATTATAAAGATGGTCTTACAGGAGTTTTTGC
>JAOAAW010000200.1 GCA_026418655.1 bacterium
CTAGATCGCTCGTCAGCAGCGTCAGATGTGTATAAGAGACAGCCGCTATGTCGTGATGCTGTACAAAGATATCTGATATTTTGCCCCTGTGTTTTGCATCGGGTAATCGTATAATCAGCGGTATTTCATAAACTTCTGGCATTGATGGATAACCGCGCTTTCCCATATAACCATTGTCTCCTATTGAATGACCATGGTCTGCTGTAAAAATAATCATTGTATTTTCAAAAAGTCCCATAACCCTCAGTGTTTCCATAAAATAACCAAACCATCTGTCGCACATTGTCACTTCACCGCTATAATTTGCTTGGGTTCTTCTCATAAGGTAATTGCCAAGCTGTTGTTCAGAATATCCTGATTTAACCTGTTCAGGACCATCTTCTTTCAGGTACATTTTTCTGTAATATGCGGGAACAAGCCATGGCTCATGCGGGTCAAATGACTCAACCACAAGAAAAAATTTTTCTGCATCCTGATTCTGTGTTAGCCATATTGATGCTTCCCGCAGAACCCTGGGAGCGAAAAATTCTTCTTCCTGCCATCTATCGTGCATATTCATGATGCACTGTTGAATAAACCTGATACTTGATTCACTTTGAAGTGGTCGTGGAAGCCAATAATCAATTTCTTTCTGTGTTAATCTTGGCCCTGAACGAGCAGGATCTGTTTCCTGTCCGCGAAGAAATGTCCACTGGTCAAACCCGCGCCAGAAATTTTTTGATGGCTTGAACATATGATATACATCTGAGATGAGCGCAGTGCGGTATCCTGCCTCTCGCAATAACTCTGATATTGTTGGCTGGTCTTCTGGAATTGGTCCCCATCCCGCTGCGCCAACAAAATCTCCCTTGAGCTTAAAATCACCATTGAAAAAAGGATATACCCTTCTTCCAGTATACAGCGCCCTGCGAGCCGGCAATGTTGGCAGGGATTCAGGAAATGCAGAAGTAAAAATAATTGATTGTTGGGCAAAAGCATCAAAATGCGGGGTATAAACCTTTCCCCAGAAGGGATTTCCATACACACCAACACAATCCTTCCTGAGAGAATCAAAAACAACCAGTATGATGTTCATCTTTTATTCCTTGTTGAAATCGTTGTAAATTTTAACCTGAATTTAACATTTATACCAGATTTTGCTTTTGATGTTAAAATTTAATCAGTCTTTTCAAAAAGCGATAAAGGAGGGGTATGAAATTTATTGCGCAAAGACCTGTTACAATTCACAGTGTAAGGCATGATACAAGATGGTTTCCTTTTGCTTACAGGCATACTGATGGCTGTTTACTTCTGTATATTGAGTGCGGATACGATGCACATTTTTCTCCTTTTTTCAGATTGCGCTCAATTGATAAAGGAAAAACATGGATTGAAGACCCTGTCGCAAATGTTCCCCGTGTTTGCGTTGCTCATAGTTTTAACAACGGTGAGCTTTTAGAACTTGACACCTATGGAATTTTGAGTTCAACACAGAAAGATACATACCTTTTATATGCTGCGTGGAGCCATCCTGGAAAACCGGATGATAAAGTGAAAAAAGATTTTGCCAAGATTTACGCACCTTCCTTCAGGCCAGTGAGTCTTGAAACATATTTAAAACATCCAGCATATCCCACGTTTCCATGGTGGGATTTATTTAACCTTGCATCAGGTAAAAAGGAAGCACAGGCATCTGATATCTTTCTGGGCGGAACATGTTTTACAGGTGTTACTGAAATTGATGATGGAACTCTTATCGGTCTTGGATACTGGTATTTAAAGAAAGACCCTGAAATATGGAAGTATGCTGTGGGCTGTTTTGAATCTAATGATAGGGGAAAAACCTGGATTGAAAAATCAATCGTTGCCTATGACCCAGAATTGCCTGAGGGTTTTGATGAAGCAACTCTTGTTCAACTCAGAGATGGCAGATTATACACAGTGATGCGCACAGGTGGTCATCTTTACCATACATGGTCTGAAGACCTTGGAAAAACATGGAAAAAACCAGAACAATTGAAACTTATTGATTCTGACATACGGCCTGCCAAGGTCTGGCCAATTTGCAGGAAGCTTGATGATGGAACGCTCGTTCTGGTTTACGGAAGACCTGGAAAACACATTATTTTTGACCCATCGGGTACAGGAGAAAAATGGCAGGGTCATTTTGACCTTCAAAAATGGGAACTTGAAACTCAACAAATGATGGGAGTGCCTGAAAACCTTCGCTTGAGAGGAGATACCGGCGATAAATGCATAAGATACTGGGATTCTGGTGATTATTTAGGGCTTGTGATTATCGGAAAACGTGAGATGCTTGTTTTTTACGATGTCCAGAACTTTGTTGAAAACTGGAATGCCTATCCTGTTAGTGGTGTGAGAATGGTGAAATTAACACTTGAATAATTTTTATTTCTGCATTCTTTTCAGGGATTCTTCAAGTTTTTTCTTTATTTCTTCCAGTGAAAACAATGGCTTCAGATAATCTTCCACAGGCATAACGTTTCCAGATTCATCCATCAAATCCACGGGTCCATAGATTGCAGGTTGGCCTGATTTTGATAGATACTGAGCAAAGGCATCCCCGCAACTGTAGTGCCAGAATTCAAAAGGATACGCATAAAACCCGTTTCTCAGCATAATTTCATTTATCATATTTCTATTTTCTCTTGCCTTTTTACTGATAAAAGGTGAGTCCATAAATGTTTTTTCATTCATTGCAAGATAGTTTTCGCCCCTGTCTATTTCCATCCCTGTTTTCATTGATAGTATGGAAATATCTATGGCGCTGCCAGACATATGGGTGCAAATTTTTGGTATTGTTGCAATAAGCACTGTAACCCTTTTGAAAAGAAATTCTGGTTCAGGAATTTTCCCTTCGCACTCCCACAAAATCACCCTCATTATTGAATCAAAAATTTCCTGTGTTCTGTTTAGTGGATTCTGCATCTGCCTTGTTCTGAATGCATCTTCAACCCTCATCACAAGGCTATTTTTGTTTAATTCATTTGCTGCTGATATAAAATTGTCAATTATCCCTTCTCTTAATCTGAATATCGGCTTTGAAACAGTTATTCTCTGCACAGTGGAAAACTCCACCTTTATATTTGCCTTTTTCACAGCATCCGGTAAAAATACAAGTTTTTCCATGCTTTCTTGCACAGGGTAATTCAAAATAGTTTGCATAAATTCAAAGCCAGCATCCATCTGTTCCTTCCAGTAAGCCCTTTTTCTGTCGTTGTTTTTCATTTCAACCCATCAGATAATCAAGCGTTTTTTTCAGAGAAAGTATGTGGTCCTGCTCAGCGGGGAAATATTCAAGCCCGAAACATCCTCTGTATCCCAATCTATCAATCAATCTGATGATAAATGGATAATTCAGTTCACCGTTATAAAGTTCATGCCTTCCAGGAACACCCGCAGAATGAAAATGTCCAATAATATCAATGTTTTTCTCAATGAAATCACAGATATTGCCCTCCATTATCTGCATGTGATAAATATCATAAAGGAGCCGAATATTGGGACTGTTAATCTTTCTGATTATTTCTGCACCGGTTCTTGCTGAATCAAGAAAATAGCCCTTATGATCCCTGTATGTGTTGAGTGGCTCAAGAACAAGAGTAAAAGAGTTTTTTTCAAGAATAGCCGTCGCACTACCAAGTGTTTCAATGATATTATCAATCATCTGATTTTTTGTGAGTCCTTCAACACTATTTCCTGTGCATGTAATAGCCATACTGCAGTTGAGTTTTCTTGCGATATCAATGGTATTTTTCAATCTTTCAAGATAAACAGGTCTATCTTCTTTCTTCACCAGAAAACCACCTCTTGAACCATCAGGTGAATTCACCACAAGGTCATTGAGTTTCACCTGACATTTGGCCAGAGATTGTGCGATTGCATCAATGTTTTTATTATCAGGAAACCATATCTCTACACAATCATAACCAATTTCCTTTATCTTTGAAATCCTTTCTTCTGGTGAAAATTGTGAAAACACAGTTTCAATACAAACATCTATCTTTACCATTTTTTCTCCTTGTGGACTTTGAATTTATCGTTTATAATTTTACCACCACAGAAAATATTTACCAGAAAGGAGGAATATGGCTGCAATTAAGGTATGTTTTGTAGACAAATGCCAGTTTGAGGCAAAGGTGAGGAATCATACAATAAAGATTGACCTGCCACTGAACTTGCAGGGAACAGATACAGGACCAATGCCTCCCGAGCTTTTTGTTCTTGGGCTTGCTTCATGCATGGGTTATTATGCCCTTTTTTATTGCAGAAAAAATAAAATCCCTGTGGAAGGTATGAGTATTGAATCTGACTATGAGAAAGCAACAAATCCTGACAGGATATCAAAGGTATCTGTGAAGATTTCAATACCGGGTCTATCAGAAGAACACAGAAAAGGTGTAATGGAAGCAGTCGAACACTGCCTTGTACATCAATCTTTAATTCAGAAGCCAGAAGTAAACATTACCCTTGAATAATCTCAGAGGAACTTTTTGAGATACTGGATGCTCTTTTCTGCA
>JAOAAW010000210.1 GCA_026418655.1 bacterium
TCCCTTTTTACTTATCTCTAAAAGTTTAGCATCACTAACATCCCTTATTCTTACAATTGAAGCTTTTGCCATTTTCAAATCCCTTTTATGATGAAATCCTGGATAAGTGTGTTTGAAAGGATTTTTTTTGCGATATTTTCAAGCATAACCTTCGTTATCAAGTCTCCCTTAAATTCATATTTTTTACCACAACTTACCCTTATATCACCTGATATTCCCAGGTCACTTATTCCCTTGAGGGCTGTGAGAGCAACAGGATCTGTAACGCCTGGTTTATACCAGACCTCTATTGAAGGTAATCCTGATTTTTTTTCGTTTTTTAACTCATAAACACTCATTTCATGTGCAACAGGATCTAAAAAAAGCTCTTTTGCTATTTTCTTAACGAGTGCGAGTGTCACCTCTCCGTAAACCCTGTAAACATCGTATACATAAACTTTCTCAATCCCCTTCATTCCAAGTTCACCTATAGAATTAAGAACATCCTGTCCGAAAGCATCAAAAAACTCTTTCTTCAAACCTATCTGCACATAATAAGCCTTTTGATTTTTTGATTCCATCAAAATCACCGTTCACTTTGATTATTTGACTTATTTCAAAAATTATCGAAGTTCTCTTGGTTAAACAGAATTTTTTTCTGTCAGGATTCTGTAAATCTGCCAGTATTTCTCCCTGGTTTTTTCCACAACATCAGGCGGCAATTCTGGCACCGGTGGTTGTTTATTCCAATTTATGCTTTCAAGATAATTCCTCACATATTGTTTGTCAAGACTATCCTGACTTCTTCCAACTCCATAGCTTGATTTTTCCCAGAATCTTGATGAATCCGGTGTTAAAATTTCATCGATCAATATAATCTCGCCGTCGACAATACCAAACTCAAACTTTGTGTCAGCAATTATTATTCCCTTACTTTCTGCATATTCACTTGCATTTTTATAAAGTTTCAGTGAAACATCTCTCAGGTATACTGCAATTTCTTCTCCTGTAATTTCCTTCATTTTCTCAAAACTGATGTTCTGGTCGTGGATTCCTTTTTCTTCTTTTGTAGCAGGAGTGAAAATCGGCTCAGGCAATTTCTCACTTTCCCTTAATCCGGGTGGAAGTTTTATCCCGCATACCATACCATTTGTTTTATATTCCTTCCATCCACTACCGGATAGATATCCCCTGACAACACATTCGATCAAAATCTTGTTTGTCTTTCTTGCTATTACGCTTCTTCCTTCAAGAATGTTTCTAAATGGCTGCAAATTCTCAGGAAACAATCTGAAATCAGATACATCAAGATGATTGCCACATACATTTTTAAGTTTATCAAACCAGAAAAGGGAAAGATTATTCAAAATAATACCTTTCTCAGGAATAGGAGTTGGCAAAACAAAGTCAAAAGCAGAAATTCTATCAGTGGTTACAATTAAAATTCTATCTCTGTCTATTTCAAAAAGTTCTCTCACCTTGCCAGAATATAATTTAGGAATCGGCAGCACCACATCAGATATCGTTTTCATATTTCCTCCTATTGGTTCATCCAGTTCCAGACCTTACTCTCTTCACTCTGCAGCCAGTCTGCTGTTTCTGTTAGATAATAATAAACATTTCTAAGTGCTTCCAGATGCTTTTTCTCCTCTTCAATAATCCAGTTCAGAAATTCCTTTTCATTTTCGTCCTTACTTTTTAGCAAAAATTCCCTGTATGCAGAGATAGATTGCCTTTCCATCTCCATTGCAAGTTCATAACCCGAAAAATGCGTATCATCCTTTTTTATTTCTGTTTTCTCTGCATGTTCCCAAAATTCCCTGAGTGTTGATTCAATATCCTTTATCAATCCTGAAACTCTTTCGCCTTTTTTAAGCTGATACTTTCCTGTATCAAATAATGCAGCGTGTTGAACTTCCTGCTCTGCTAAGGAATAAAATAGCTTTTTCCCAAGAGGATTGGTTGTTTTGGCTGCCAGAGATAGATATAGGTTAACACCCTTTGTCTCAAATGAAATTGCAAATTCCTTTAATGATTTGTCAGCCATTCTTCTCCTTTAGTTGTTGTTAATTATAACATAGATACGCTGATGTTTACTAATCTTCTTCAATGTATGACGCACACTGTCTTTCGTTTTCCCACAGTGTAACCTTTTTTATTTCCACATTATACCGTCTCAGATTTTTCTTCATTTCCTCAAAAATATAGACAGCGACATTTTCAGAACTCGGGTTAACCTTTTTGAAGTAATCAATATCATTCAGATAACTGTGGTCAAGTTTTGACAGAACTTTTTCCAGCTCTAACTTCAATACTCTGAAATCAATTACCATACCTGTTTTTTTGTCAGCATTTCCAAAAACTGTAACCTCAACCTTCCAGTTATGACCATGCAGTTTTTCACATTTCCCTTTGTAACCGCGAAGACGATGTGCGCCTGAAAAATAATCACTGATTAAAAGCTCAAACATCACACCTCCTTTCTATATTCACTTTTTTGATAATGAGTTGCCTGTTGTTCCAGAAGTTTAACATAATCTTTCTTCGATATTCTGGAAAATCACTAAAGTATAGAACTGGTGGCTTCGGTTCTTTTGAATTTAATAAACCCGTATCAGTAAGGAACTCTTTTACTGCTTTACCGGTTGCATCTGAAGCATCCACAAGATGTACAGAGGAACCCACGATTTTTTCTATTGACTTTTTTAACAGCGGATAGTGGGTACACCCGAGAACAAGTGTATCAATATCTCTATCAAGCAAATCAATTAAGTAATGTCTTACAATCTCGCAGGTAACATCTGTATCAAACCAGCCCTCTTCAACCAAAGGAACAAGGAGTGGACACGCTTTTTGGTAAACCCTTATACCTTCGTCAAATCTTTTTATATTTGCTGGATAACTGTTGCTTGCAATTGTTGCTGGTGTTCCAATGATGCCGATTTTTCTGTTCTTTGTAACCCTTATTGCCTCCTTTACTGAAGGTTGAATAACATCAAAAAAAACAAAATCACTAAATCTTCTTTCAAGAAAAGATCTTCCCAGAGATGACACAGAATGGCATGCAATGATAATAATCTTTGGATTAAATTTCACCAGGAAACTGGCTATCTGGGTAGCATATTGTCTAATTATTTGATGAGATTTTGTTCCATATGGTACTCTTGCAGTGTCTCCGAAATAGATAATCTGTTCTCCGGGCAACAAACTATGTAATCTCCTTGCAACAGTCAATCCACCTATACCAGAATCAAATATTGCTACAGGAGATTTATTATTCAACGACCTGTTTTGATTTAAGATACTGAATGATTGCTTTACCCAATGTTTCACTTATAGCCTGCCTTACTTCAGGATCTCGAAGATTGGCTTCAATGTTTGGATTACAGATAAAACCAACCTCAACAAGCACTGATGTCATCGGAGTATATCTCAAAACATAGAAACTCGCTGGCTTTGCGCCTCTATCAGGACATATCAGCCTTTCAGCTAGTTTTTCCTGAACAAGCTCTGCAAGTATTCTGCTTTCCTCAATCACAGAAGTACTGTTGAGTTCAGACACAATCTGAAAAACAACTTCAGTATTTGTCTCATACTCAACAATATCTTCTGACTCTGGCCTGGTATTGAAACTGATCTCGCTTTTCCTTGAAGGATAATATGTTTCAAAACCATCTGCATTCCATCTATTAAAACGAGAGGAGTTGGTATGTATGCAAAAAAAGATATCAGCCTTTTCCTTCTTGGCTATTTCAACTCGCTCATCAAGAGAAAGAAATCTATCATCTTCTCTTGTCATTTTTATTATAACCCTGGATGTTTTTTTCAGCTGATTAACAAGATAACTTTTCAACCTTAGTGAAATATCAAGGTTGACATCTTTCTCTTTAAGTCCATAATTTCCAATGGCACCATTATCTTTTCCACCATGGCCGGGATCAATAATAATGACAAACTCCCGGGATAAATCTGACTTTTCAGCAATCAGTACTTTTTCTTTTTCAACTGTTGGTTGCACCTCTTGTATCTTTGCCTGTTGCAAAGATGGTTGCGAGATTGTTATACCTGAAAGTATTCTATCAAATGATTCAACGGGAATAAAAATTTCCTTCTCTATTTCCTTGATAGGTACATCAAGTGTAAATTTTCTTTCATCAACATAAAAATCTGATGATCCTATACTGCCTTTTAAAATTCTGCCCTGATAATCTATAAAAATTCTATCCTCAATTCTTCCCCAGCTCTGTACACCAAGAACCTTTATAACTGTCTGTAAACTGACATATTTTTGTTTCCCCACCCAGTATACGGGATAATTCTTAAGC
>JAOAAW010000214.1 GCA_026418655.1 bacterium
CGTATACTCCCACTGAGAGAAATCCAATTGGTGGAGAACATTTCGGCAGGCCTATTATTTGTGGGAAGAAACATCCATTTATTAAACACAGGGGTAAATTGTGGGGGTGCGAGTTGCTTTATAAACTTCAGAAAGAGATATATCATGCAGCAAAAAACACGAAAAAAGATTGTTTGATAACAAGTAGCACAGTTAATCCATATTTTTATGATACTTTTGATATGGTTAGACTGCATGATGCTGGCGTGATATTTCCGGAGACCGATATTTTTATGGCAATGAAAGCAAGAGCAGACCTTGCAAGAGCTACCCTACCCTGCCATCCCATTGACACTGATGATTGGATTCATTCTTATTATGACAAATGGCTTGACTTCACTATCAACAGTAAAAAAATAGGAGTGCCCTGTATTTTTTATACTGAGAGATTTGTTCTTATTAGGCCGGCTCCAGGGTTCTTGCCTATAAAGAGGCAGGATTTGAGGATTATTGCAAAATCGTGGAAAGACTATATCAAGCACATTTAATGATTATCTCAAAAACATTTTCTCAATAAACTTTCTTTCAATTTCTACGATGGTAGGTCTTCCGTGGGGACAGGTTAGTGGATTGTTACACGAAACCAGTTGTATTTTGAGTGCCTCTGCTTCCTCAGATGATAATTGTTGACCGGACATTGTTGAACCCCTACACGCCTTTTTTAAAATGGTTTCAATATCAAAGGCATGAACTCCTTCTGAAAGGATGTTCCGGACTGCCAATTCAGGTTTTTTAATCCCCTCAGGACAGGAATGAATAGCTATTGTCTTACTGTCCCATTGTGTTGTTTGGAATCCTATCTTTTCGAGTTTTGTTTTTCCTTCCAACTTCCAGTTTATCATCTCAATTGCTGTTAGAGGTACACTTACCGGAATCAATAACTGATGTGTTATTACCTTTCCTTTATTTACCTGAGCAAGTAGTTTTTCAAATATTATTCGTTCATGAGCTGCATGTTGATCAACAATGAAGAGTCTCTCGTTATATTCAAATAACAGATATGTTGATAGAATTGTTGCAATGTATTTTGATTGTATAAAATCCTTTCTAAAATCCTTGGGTTCATAAGATGGTTGTGGTCCATTTCCAAAAAGAGATTCTTCTATATTAAGATTTTTGTACTCCTCTGATTTTTCAGAAGCATGCTGGTGAGAAGGTTCAATTTTTATCTGGTATGAAAAAGTTTTCGGTTGAATCATTTGGAAAAGATTTTTTTCAACAATTTTTTTAAGGGTATCTAGTATTTCTGATTCATTTCTTATTCTAACCTCTCTTTTTGTGGGATGAACATTAACATCCACATCTTCTTTTCTAATCTGTAAAAAAAGCGCAAAGACAGGATATGTTTCAGGTGGCAGAAAATTGCGATAAATGTCGTTTATAATAAATGAAAATGCACTGTGCTGTACAGGTCTTTTGTTTACAAAAATAAACTGAATGTCCTTTTTTGCCCGATTGATATCTGTATTCCCTGAAATCATTTTCAAGGAGATAGAATTGTCAGGCGATTTCCATGAAATTTCAATAAGATATTTCTCATCTATATTAAATATTTCACCAATTCTTCGTAATTCAGAACAGCCAGCGTGCAGTTCTAAGATCTTTTTTTTATTATGGATAAGATAAAACGATATTGATGGATATAAGATCATATAAGGAATTAGGACATTTAGAATTCTTTTAAATTCAGCATTATCTGATTTGAGAAACTTTCTCCGTGCCGGTATATTTGCGAAGAGGTTATGAACTTCAATTTCTGTGCCGTTCTGCATTGAAACTGGTCTTGGGTCAGTTTTTACACCATTTTTCACCTGTATTTCCCATCCTGTTTCATCTCTGCTGGTCTTACTCCTTAGGAAAACTTCTGAAACTGAAGCAATGCTATAAAGGGCTTCACCTCTGAATCCCATACTGTCTATTTTAAAAAGGTCTTCAAAGCTCTTTATTTTACTTGTTGAATGTCTTTGAAAAAGTAGCGGTATATCATCCTTTTCAATACCCAATCCGTTATCTCTGACAACTATCAGGTTTTTTCCACTTTTGACAAGAATAATTGTTATTTTTTTAGCGTCCGCATCAATTGAGTTTTCGATAAGTTCCTTAACAACCGATGATGGTCTTTCTATAACCTCTCCAGCAGCAATTTTACTGGCTATTATTTCGGGTAATATCTGAATTTTTCCCATTGATTTTTTCTCCATCTTCCAGCATCTTTTTCCATTCACTTATTTTTTGCAATGCCTGTAATGGCGTTATATGGTCAGGATCGATTGCTTTTAATTCAGTTTTTATTATTTCAGATTGCGGGTCTGCCTGTGTTACAAATAGCGAAAGTTGTTGATTCGCTTCTGCAGAAAATTTTTTACCCGACTCAAGATCGGCAAGTATTTCTTTTGATCTTTCTATCACTTTTTCTGGAATACCCGCAAGTTTTGCAACGTATATCCCGTAACTTTGGTCAGTGCCACCAGGAATTATTTTATGCAAGAATATGATTTCTCCCTCCCATTCCTTAACCGCTACATTATAATTTTTCACTCCAGGGTGATCTTTTGCCAGCTCAATCAATTCATGGAAATGTGTTGCAAAAAGGGTTCTGACTTTTTGATGGTAAAGATATTCCGCTACTGCCCAGGCAAGGGCAAGTCCGTCAAAAGTACTTGTTCCTCTTCCAATTTCATCAAGTACTATCAAACTTTTTGAAGTAAGATTTGTTAGTATGGAAGCTGTTTCTGTCATTTCAACCATAAATGTACTCTGTCCTTTTGATATTTCGTCATGTGCACCAATTCTTGCAAATATCTTATCAACGAGACCGATGGTTGCTTCTGACGCAGGGATGTATGAACCGCTTTGGGCCATGATTACGAGAATTGCGACCTGTCTTATATAAGTTGATTTGCCAGCCATATTTGGCCCTGTTATAACAAGCAATCTATTGTCATTACAGTCAACAAGGGTGTCATTGGGTATAAATTTATTTTCAAGGAAGGATTCAACGAGTGGATGTCTTCCGTCTTTGATGATTATTTCGTCTGTGCTGGTTATCATTGGTCTGGTATAGTTTTGAGAGTTTGCGACTGTACTCAGTGCAACTAGAACATCAATCGCACCTATTGAACTGGAAATTTTATGAATTTCTTTTGAATACTCCAGAATCTTTGATATTATTTTTTTTACAATTGCCTGTTCAATTTCAATAATTTTTTCTTGAGCAGAGAGAATTTTTTCTTCAAACTCTTTAAGCTCAGGGGTAATAAACCTTTCTGCGTTAACGAGTGTCTGTTTACGGAGGTACCTTTCAGGAACGAGATGAAGATTTGCTTTACTTATTTCAATATAGTATCCGAAAATCTGCGTATAACCTATCTTTAAAGAGGAAATACCTGTTTTCTTTATTTCTTCTGCCTGGTAATTTTTCAGCCAGTCATTTGCGTTTTCCTTCACATTGCGATATAAGTCAAGTTCTTTATCAAATCCCCTTTTTATTATTTCACCTTCAGGTGAATTAACCGGTATTTCTGGGTTAATAGATTCTTCAAGAAAATTTCTGAGGTCAGGGATATCTTCTATGAAAAAATATGCATTCAATTTAGAGAATTTATGAAGTAATTCCTGTATATTCGGTAGCAAGGCAAGGGTATTTTTTATCGCTATGATATCTTTCGGATTCGAATAGCCAGAACTCAATCTTGAAAGGGACTTTTCGATGTCATATACACAACTCAAGATTTCTGCCAGAGATTGTTGAATGAATGATTCTTCTTTAAGTATTGAGATTGCATCAAGCCTTTCATTAATTTTTACTGGATCTTTTAGCGGATGCATAATCCACTCTCTTAATGTCCTCCTACCGGATGCTGTTTTTGTTCTATCCAATATTTTTACAAGGGATTCTAGCTCAAGTCCTTTTACAGCTGCTGGTGAGATATAAACGAATTCGGAGTCATCATAAAGAACAAGCCTATCAATATGATGCATTGGACTTTTCGACATTTCTTTTACATAGTCCAGAAGTCCGCCTGCGGCTCTTATTGCAAGCGGTTTATCTTCTATACCGGTAGCAGCAACTGAATGGATTCTAAAATGTTCGCAGATATTTCTGATGGATGATTCAAGACTAAATTTCCAATCTTCGATGTTGCTCAAGGTGAAATTTTTGCCTTTCCCGGTGATCTCGTCCAGCAATTGTATAAATTGCTTTTGCTGTGATTCTGGATAAACGATTTCGTATATCGACAGTTTTGAAAATATTGTTGCAAGCATCTCCTTGTTATTGTATTGATTTGTTTTTAGAGTACCAGTCGACGTATCTATGAAGGCTACACCAAAATTATCCTTTTCAAGAACAATTGAAAGAAGATGTCTCGATGTAGTTGCGTCGTCAAGAAATGTGCCCGCACTGATAATTCGCACAACTTCCCTTTTTACAATTCCTTTTGCCTGTGAGGGATCTTCTGTCTGTTCGCATATAGCAACCTTGTATCCGTGTTTAATTAATCTACCAATGTAAGAATCTGCCGCATGATATGGAATACCACACATAGGTATCCTGCCAGATTTTCCAGCATCTCTTGAGGTGAGGACAAGATCAAGGATACTTGATGCCTTTTTTGCATCGTCATAAAACATTTCGTAGAAGTCTCCAAGTCTGAAGAATAGAATGCAATCATGATACTTCTTTTTTATACCATGATACTGCTTGAGCATTGGTGTAAGGTTTTCCATTTTTGTTAAAGGTATGTGATATAATTATCCAGACGCAATTATATTACCATATTTCAGGAAAGGAATATAGACCGTGAAGAGGATGTTTAACAGAATTTTTGATAAACTTTCTCCTTATCTACCTGGTGAACAACCTATTGAAAAAAAAATTATAAAATTGAACACCAACGAAAATCCTTTCCCCCCACCCCGGAAGGTTTTGGCAGAAATTAAGAAATCAGTCAATGGTCAATTAAGATTATATCCTGACCCCCAGGCAACAAAACTTAGAAGATTTATTGGGGAGATTTATGGTTTTTCTCCCGATTGGATTTTTGTTGGAAATGGGTCGGATGAAATTCTTAGATTGTGCATTTTTGCCTTTTCAAGTGTTAGTGAAAGAATTGCTTTTCCGTATCCAAGTTACCCTCTTTATGAAACCCTTTCTATGATTGCTGATAGGAAACCGATAAAGATAATGATGAATAATGATTTTACAATACCTGCGAGTTTCGTGAACACATTCAATAATTGCGTAAAAATTGTTGCTAATCCCGATTCTCCGTCTGGAATTTTTCATTCGGTGAAATTACTCGAAGAAACAATTAAAAATTCAAAAAGAGTGTTCATTATTGATGAGGCCTATGTTGATTTTGCAGAAACAGACTGTCTGCATTTTGTAAAGAAATATGATAATGTGATAGTAACAAGAAGTTTTTCAAAATCTTTTTCACTTGCGGGTATAAGACTGGGTTATTGTTTTGGGAACCCAGAATTGATTTCTGCTTTATTTTCAATTAAAGACTCGTACAACGTAAATCTTATATCCCAATCTGCCGGCATTGCTGCAATGAAAAATTTTGTATATATGAAAAGTAATTGTGAAAAGATAATAAGAAATAGGGAATGGTTAAAAAATAAACTTACAAAACTTAACTTTCATGTTTTTCCTTCCTCTGCTAACTTTCTTTTTGTAGAGCCACCTGACAGGAACGCAAAATTCCTTTATGAGTTCTTAAAACGGCATAAGATTTTTATCAGATATTTCAGCAATATTCCTGAATTGAAAAATTATTTGAGGATTACAATTGGAACTCAAAAAGAACTTTTAACAATGCTAAAATTTATAAAAAAATTTTATGGTTTTAAGTGATAGTTTTTATTCAACATACTCGGGTGAAAAATGGAGGAGAATCGGTATTAAAAAAAGAGCAGGAATACTTATCCCATTGTTTTCTGTTCACTCAAAGACAAGTACCGGCATTGGTGATTTTTCTGATTTGAAATTACTTATCAGCCTATGTAAAAAAACCGGAAATTCAATTCTACAGATCTTACCTTTGAACTACACCGGCTATGATAACTGTCCTTATAATGCTATAAGTTCATTCGCGATTGACCCTGTCTATATTTCTCTTTTTGATTTTTCATACAATGACAGTGGTTTTTCAAAAGCAACCATAAAAGAACTGAGAACAGAATATCCTGCGGGAAAGGATAACAGGTGTAATTATATGGTTAGAGAGGCAAAATTAAAGCTTCTTTCAGAATTTTTTTCTGACATGTTGGAAGATATTCTCGGTGATAATGCTTTTAAAAAATTTTCAAAGTTTACAAATTACTGGCTGGACGACTTTGCAATCTATCAGGTCTTAAAAAAAATCCATGGCGATGCGCCGTGGTATGAATGGGAATACTCGTTTCATAATAGAGATTCAGAAAGGATAAATAAAATAAAGGATACTTATAAAAAAGAGATACTATTTCAAAAATGGATTCAGTATATCTGTTACAAGCAGCTGTGCCAAGTTAAGGAATTTGCTGAGAGAGAAGGTATTCTTTTGATGGGTGACCTTCCGATCCTACCATCAAAAGACAGTGCTGATGTTTGGTCGGAAAAGGAATTGTTTAATCTGGAATTTGTTGCTGGCGCACCACCTGATATGTACAGTGCATACGGACAGAGATGGGGCATGCCGATTCTTGATAGATACGTATTGCGCAGTAATGACTACAGGTATATCGCTGAAAAATTGAGATATCTTGATAATTTTTTTGATATAATAAGAATAGATCATGTCGTTGGGCTTTTTAGAATATGGGTCATACCGAAGGATGAGCCAGAAGAGAACCATGGACTAAACGGTTTTTTTATTCCTCCAGAAGAAAATTTATGGAAGGCCAACGGAAGAGATATTTTACAGAAAATGATAGATGTTACTGATGGTTTACTTTGTGCTGAAGATCTTGGAGTTATTCCTGCCATGTGTACAGAGACATTACAAGAGCTTGGAATTCCCGGTTATGAAATACAGAGATGGAAAAAGAATTATGACACAGACTGTTCTTTTATATCTGCAGATAATTACCGGATACTTGCTGTTTCGGGACTTTCAACCCACGATACTTCTTTCTGGGTTGACTGGTACAAAAATGAGGCAGGAACAATATCTAAGGACCTTTTTTTGATGAAGTGTAAACTTCGTAACATTGATCCAAACAGAATCATTAATAATCTTTTTGACGATCCGAGTACCAAGGATAGATTAAGATGGAAAAAAGAAATGAGTTCAATGGAAAAGGTTGTTAAGGCACTTGGGGCAGATAAAGAAATAATACAGGATATATTAGAGATACACAGGGAAACATTTGATGAAAAAGTTAAAGTTAGTTCCTTACTTGGAATAAATAAAGGTGAAGCCTCAGGATGTATTAAAAAGGCAATTGAGTTTATTCTCAAAACATTATCAATATTCTCAATAAATTTATTGCCAGATCTGCTCTGCCTTGACAATCGGATAGCGTCAGAAATTAGTGGACTGCGAATTAATAAACCCGGGAGTTCTGGTCCACAAAACTGGACTTTTACCTTCAGGGAACCACTGGAAGAAATATTGGAATTGGAGATTATCAGCGAAATAAAGGAAATGGTGGAAGAAAGTGGAAGGTGATATTATCGTTCATCAGGTCTATTCCAGCCCCTGCCCTCTTCATCCGCTAATCTCTCAAGTTCAAATTCGGCAATTTTATCATCAGGACACCAGCAGGTTTTTTTCGTTCCAGGTTTTTCTTTTCTTAGGTCCATATAAACTGGATAAATTGAATAGAGACTATGAGTACAGTATTGCTCTGGTGTGCCATTTTCAGGATCAAAGCATTGTTGTTTTATTATGAAGGAGTCGCCTTCTTTGTAAAAAGGACAGTATTTTTTCAATTTCCTGACGGTTATTTTTACGACTGAATACCTC
>JAOAAW010000040.1 GCA_026418655.1 bacterium
GTAAAATATATGCTGGGAAGAATAAAAACCAACCTGATGTGGTCTCATCCACTCATTGAAGGAGTTCTGCTTGAAAGGAAGGATGGCTATACCATAACACTGACAAATTTTTCAATGCAGAAACAGAAAAATGTTGTGGTTGAGTTTATTCCGCCTGAACATAGCAAAATCAAAAACATTTTCAGTCCCTATGGCAGGATAGAAGTATCTAAGAAAGGCGAAGGGTTTACTATCAGGATACCGGAAATAGATAAATTTTATTGCCTTGTTGCTGAATAGTTTCAGCGGGTAATTTCAAGATAATGTTTAACCTTTTCAGGCAGAAGTTTTCTGACAGGAAGATGATACGGACATCTTTTTTCGCAAAGTCCGCATTTTTTACAACTTTTGATTGAGTTAAGAATTCTTTCTGAAACAGTTCTTCTGAGATTTGCCTGATATGCAAGTGTTTCAAGCATCATTATTGTTCTTACTGGGATTTCATTTGGACATGGTTCTGGAAATATACAATGGCCACAATATCTGCAGAATATTTTCCCAAGTTTTTTTCTTATTTTTCTATAAAAATTGATGTCCTGCGCCGTAATTTCAGGTTTTTTCAAAACCTTTATATTCTGTTTTACTTCTCCAATTCTTGCCATTCCAATCAGGGCAGTGGAAACAGGAAGATTTAAAACATATTTTATTGTTGAATCATGCTTTCTGATGTTTCCGCCTGCGAATGGTTTCATCGCTATGATACCAATGCCTTGGTTTCTTGCTTCTTCAAAGATCTCTTTATTCACTTCATCGACGCAATTTACGGGAATCATCATAACATCAAAAGCTCTGCTTTCAATAATTGGTTTATAAAGAACAGGATTATGCGTGGCAATGCCGAGTATTCTGAATTTTCCCTGTTTTCTGAATTTTTCAAGATCATTTGCTTCATCAATTGCCTGATTTAACTGTTCTTTGTTATCAATCATGCTTAACAAAAAAATATCAAAATAGTCAAGGTTGAATTCATTCAGGCAGTTTTCCAGTGTTTTTGCGTTTCCCCTTGTGGAGATAATAATTTTCTCTCTGTTTCTTTTAAGTGCTTCCTTTATCTTTTCAGCAGTACCCGAGTAAACATCAATATAATTAATTCCACAATCCACACAAAAATCAATCAACTTTTCTGCTCTTTTCTTTCCCAGCCAGGTGAATGCAACACCACCAAGAGAAATTACACTCACATTTATACCTGTGGAACCTAAAACTCTGGCTTCCATTTTATGAGCGCTTCTCCCCATTTGGAATTCTTCAGTTTTTCAAATAATTCATCAGATATGAAGTGTTTCATTTCATCTTTTGTTGGCTTTCCAGCTGTCAATCTCTTTTTCATTGTTGCATACCAGCGACGATGCATTATTTTTTGAGATTTCAGGAATTCATGTTCACATAATTTTACTGCTTCTTGTGAAGGTTTAACAGGAATTTCAATAAATGCTGTGGTAATCTTATTTTTCCCATATTCATATGCTACAACCTCTCCTTTACTGATTATTAAATTTGCTCCAACATTTGCCTGGACCACAGGTACTCCATTTTCTCTTGCTCGGGCAAGAACTGTTTTATTTTGAGTTTTATTTTTTGAGCCATAAGTTGGTATTAGCAGAAATTGAGCGCCATCAAGAACAAGTGTTCTTGCAATAATTGGATACCATCTATCACTGCAAATTAAAATTCCACACCTTCCAAAAGGAGTATCAAAAGCTCTGATTTTTGTGCCCTGTTTTAAAAATTTCCACCGTGGATGTGTGCCTTCAGTGAGTTTGTTATAAAGTCCACATATTTTGCCGGCACAGTCAATGAATATGGCGCTGTTAAAAATTTCATCATTTTGGCGACGTGCAAAACCAAAGCATAGAGAAATCTTTAACTTCTTTGCAATCTTTTGAAAATGCTTTATGTATCTGCCATCGATCGGTTCAGCAATATCGTAAAAGAACCTTTCCCTTTCTCTGTGCCAGGTAACATCAGAAAAAATATAACCTTCCAGAATTCCTTCAGGTGCAACTGCAATATCACATTTTTTTCTTGCTGCCTGGCTGAAAAACCACTCAAGCGTTCTGGCATTGTGAGCCTTATTCCATTTTTCAGGCACAAAATTGATTGCTGCAACCCTGTATCTTTGAAACATTGATGAGGTGTCAATTTTTATATTATCAAAGGGTGAAATTTTTTCCCGGTTATTTTCTGCCATCGGTCATTTCCTTGTGAAAAGCATGAGTAAAAGTGTCAGCAATATACTTAAAATGATACAGGTTGTCAGGGGAAAGTAAAAATGAAAATTATCCCGATGGTAAGAAAAATCTCCAGGCAGTTTCCCGAATGGAAACTTAAAATGAAATGCAACCCCTACCAGAATCAGAAGAATTCCAATCGCGATTAAAATCTTTGCCATTAAGTAAATTTTACCATGAAAATTTTTTCGTGCACCAGTGTATACACAGCCATGTATTGCTAACAAACATCTATTATGATAAAGTTATAAATAATAATTTTCTTAATCTGACATAAAATATGGAGATATTTCCGAATTTCAGCGAATTTGAAAGATTGGCAGGTTCTTATAATCTTGTGCCTGTGTGGACTGAGGCACTTGCTGACCTTGAAACACCGGTTGGTGTTTTCATGAAGGTAACACATCGGTCTGAAGTAAATTTCCTTCTTGAAAGTGTGGAACAGGGCGGAAAATTAGGAAGGTATTCTTTTATTGGCATCCAGCCAAGGGAACTTTTCAAAAGCTCCGGAAACCTTGTTGAGTTTGAGGGCGAAGATGGAAAGAAACATATTGATTCAAAAGATCCTTTAATTGAGCTTGAAAAACTTGTCAATTATTATAAGCAGCCGAAAATTCCACAACTTCCAGTATTTGCCGGTGGTGCTGTGGGTTATGTTTCCTATGACTATGTGAGATTTATAGAAAAACTTCCAGCATTTCTTCCCGAACAACTTTCATTTCCTGACCTTTATTTCCAGATGTGTTTTGACCTGATAGTTTTTGACCACCTCAAAAGAAAGATACAGGTTATCAGCAATGCAAAAATAAAAAAAAATTGTAACTTAAAAAACATATACAAAAAATCATGCGAGAAAATAGAAGCAATAATTTCCCATATAAAAAAACCGCTTCCATACCGTGATAATAATATAAAACTGGAAAAAGGAGAATTTGTTTCAAACTGTACAAAAGATGAATTTGAAAACTCTGTTTCAAAGGCAAAAAAATATATCAGGGCAGGAGATATCATACAGGTCGTTCTTTCGCAGAGATGGGAGAGAAAACTTGATTTAAGCCCGCTTTCAATTTACAGGTCTTTGAGATCAATCAATCCTTCACCTTACATGTTTTATCTTTGTTTTCCTGGTATTTATCTTGTTGGATCTTCACCAGAAATACTTGTTAGATGCAATGAGACAGAGGCACTTTTACGACCGATTGCCGGGACAAGGCCAAGAGGCAAAGATGACGCAGAAGATGAGAAACTTGCAGAAGAATTGAAAAAAGATATCAAAGAGATTGCCGAACACATCATGCTTGTGGATCTCGGCAGAAATGACCTCGGAAGGGTTTGCAGGTTTGGAACAGTCAAGGTGACTGATTTAATGTTTGTAGAAAAGTATTCTCATGTAATGCATCTTGTTACAAATATTGTCGGGAAACTGGCTAAAGGTAAAAATCAGTTTGACCTGCTTCGTGCGTGTTTCCCTGCTGGTACAGTCAGCGGTGCTCCAAAGGTAAGGGCAATGGAGATTATTGAAGAACTTGAGAAATCAAGACGTGGACCATATGCAGGTGCAGTTGGATATTTCAGTTTTCAGGGAGATATGGATTTTTGTATTACTATAAGGACAATGTTTTCATCGAATGGGAAAATTTATATTCAGGCAGGAGCAGGAATTGTGGCTGATTCTATCCCTGAAAGGGAATATTTTGAAACAATCAACAAGGCAAAGGCGCTGAAGATTGCCTATGAAAATGCCAAATATGTGGATTACCTCTAAAAAGGGGAGATTATGAAGAGAATTCTTGCACTTGGTCTTCTATTTTTCGTTACACTTGTTTGCAATTGTCAGGAAAAACAGCCAGTAAGGATTATTGTTGAAGCAGAAGATATGGAAGGAGTTAATCAAAAAGTTTTTGGACCCGGCAAAACATGGAATACTGGTAGATGGGGTCAGGATTTGTATCAGAACATGACCTTTGGTGGAGTTTGGGCAAGCCGGTTGAAAACTGCAATGACCGATGAAAAGGATAATCCAGCAGAGATAAGAAAAGTAATTTCTGTTCCTGAAGATGGAAAATATAAAGTATGGGTTAAATATGAGTGTGTACCATATTTTAACTACGCCTTCAGGGTGAAACTTATTGATAGTAAAAAAAATACAGTTTTTGACAGGGTCTACGGTCTTGTTACATCAGAAAAACATTATTGTTTTACTGATAAACCTTTGAGGGGTTCATTATACTGGCAATGGGGAATTGATCATGATGCAGCTGAAGGATATATCGTTGATTTGAAAAAAGGTGATTATACGCTTATTATAGCAAAAACTTATAACCCAGAACCAGCAGGTGCAAGAAGTATTGATGCAATTATGTTAACAACTGATTTATCCGAAAGTTCTTCTCCTCGTTATTCAAGATATCCGCTTCTTGATGAGCTCAGAAGAGCAAATCATGTATATTTCAGGTTCAGAAATCTTTCTGAAACACCCATCAGGATAACTTGGAATCACTGGAATCATAGATATCCTGATTTCTACACCCCTTTATACAGAGAACTTGTCAGGTTTTATGATGAAAAAGGAAATTTGATAGTAAAACAAGGGGTGAAGTATACAGGTGATTGGCCAGATCCGATTCAGCCTGGAAGACCGAGTGTCTGGTATGACCTTGGACCAACCATGAATACTGAAAGTACTTCTCCGTATACCTTCAAAGCAGTCGCAGTTGACGGTTCAATGAAAAATCCACGCTTTGCTGTTGATATTGCTCTTGAACCAAATGAAAAAAAGATACTGAAGACGTTTGAAATAGGTCCAGGTGAAGAAGAATTGACAGTTCTTGTCCAGCCGGATTTGAATACAAAAGAAGGATTGCAATATACCAAAAAGATTCTGGACATTTTCAAAGAAATTACGGATGCTTTAAACAAAGAAGCAAGATTAGGCCCGATACCAAAAAAATTAAGACTTTTTGCATACACTGGAAAGGTGAGCGACTATAGAAATTCCCAATGGGGTTTTGAAGTTGAGCAGGCATTCAGGCATTCCCTCGGCCTAAATACATTATCACATGTTGAAGATGGAAATGAAGCCAAAAAGATAATTGATTGGTGGAAGGACAAAGGCGGAATAATTGAACGTTCTTATTCCTATCATCATTCTCAGGATATTCCAAAGACAGTCAAAATGATAAAAGAAAAACAACTTGAACCTTATTTTTATTATCTCTCCTATGGGGATGAAATAGGACTTCCTTCAATTAAATCTGATGATCCCAAGATGATTGAAGAGTTCCGAAAGTTTGTCCAAAAATTTGGTGAGACGCCGCAGAGCCTTGGTTGCGATTCCTGGCAACAGGTAAAACCTGTTGGCGCACCATCAACAGAGATTGCGGTTCAGATAGGGGTTGTTTCTGAAAAAAAGGAAGCATCAAATATTGAGCAGACAATGAAAAAACTTTACTGGTACAGTGTTTTGTTCCAAGAAGAACTCGGTATAAAAGAATTTGCAGAAAAAACAAAACAATTAAAAAAAGAACTTGGAGAACATGTTCATACATCAGCAAACCTTGGTGGTATGCATCCCTTTTATTGGGTCCATCAACAGTCCTTTATAGAAGCATTTAAAAGAGGTGCTATGAGTTTAGCCTGGAGTGAGGATTATACCTACTGTATGCCAGAGGGATCAACGCTTGTAATTGATTTTCTCGCATCTTATTTAAGAAAGGGCGCCAGTTATCATGATACACCGATGCAGTTTTATTGTATGCCACACTGGCCAGGTTGTCCTCCTGACTTACTTTTGAAGAATGCAGTGCTGCTGTGGGCAAACAATGTAAAAGACCTGGACTTTTTCAGTGCTGGTTTTGATGCATACATGACTGAAAATTACGTTGCATATCGTGGCGGACTGCCAACATTTAAAACAATAAGGACAATTTCAGGAATGGCAGGACTTATAGAGGAACATCTTTTGCCTGCAAGACCTGAAAAAACGACTGTTGCGATGCTTTTGAGTCAGGCAAGTGATGTATGGGAGATTGAAGGTAAAAGCCAGTGGGATGTAAAGCCAGGTTCAATTGCAACAAATGTTTTTCAGGAAGAAAGGAAAAATATATGGTATTGTTTGAGGAAAGCAGGATACAGGGTTGATTTCATAACAGAAAACGACGTTAAGGAGGGTTTGCTTGACAATTACAGGGTTTTATATATTGTGGGTCAAAACATTGAAAGAAAAGCAGCAGAGAAGATAAAAGAGTGGGTGGAAAAAGGTGGAATAGTTTTTGGTACTGCTTCTGCTGCAAGAAAGAATGAGTTTGACCAGCCAACAGAGATTCTTGATGAAATGTTTGGCAGGGGTAAACAACTTTCATATCTGAAATATAGAGGTCCGCTGAGGGCACAGCTTGAACTCTTGTTCCAGCAGCCTGTTGATAGAATCATGGTTGACGAAAAGGCATCAAGGGTTCTCTGTAATAAAGAAGTTTTTGAGGTTTTGCCTGGTACTGAAGTCTTAGCAAGATACTGTTCAGATGGGATGCCTGCCTGGATAAAGAAAAAAACCGGAAAGGGTGTTTCTTACTATGGAGGAACATTGCCGGGTCAAAGTTATATTCAGGCGGGTCTTCAACTTTTACCATGCGGCAAAGGAGGAACTGCACAGAAATTCTGTCATTTTGGTGCAGGCAATCAAGAACCTGTAAAATGTGATAAGGTTGCTGAACATTTAATTTTATTACCTCTGAAAGAGAACAGGATTTTGCCGGATACAATTTCTTACACAGAAGGCATAGTATTGGGCAGGTTAAAATCAGACAATTCGGTTGTTATTCCTGTTGTAAATCTCACCGGTAAATCATCAGTAAAAAATATCCGTATTGATGTAATGAACCTTAATCTTACCCCAAAAAAAGTCTGGTCATGTTTTTATAAGGATGGCTTGAATTTTTCGTACGCAAGTGATGACCCGGAAATTTCAATGCAACCTGATAATCAAATGATGAAAAGTAAACTAAAAACCGGAAAAACATTGACCATAATATTGCCACATCTGACTGCTGCGGATGTTATTATAATTGAATAATGTCACTTCTTTATAAGCCGGATTGGGAAGAAACAAAGAAAAATTACAGGAAATGGTGGGCCGGGGAATACTTTGGAAGATGTGCCATATCGGTTTGTGCCCCAAAGAAAAATCCACCTGATATTCCACAACCACCGCAACCTAAGGATATCTACCAGAAATGGTACGACCTTGATTACATAAGCTGCGTAAATGATTACAATTTATCCCGTACATTCTTTGGTGCAGAAGCAATACCAATATGGAATGGTGGTTATCCCGGTCATACTGCAATTCCTACATTTCTTGGTTGTCCGGTGCATCTTGATATGACAACTGGTTGGTGGGAACCAGTGCTTATTGATGAAGAAATTAAGTACAGCACACTTAAACTCAAAGAGAACCATCCTGATTATAAATTTGCCATTGAACTTTTAAAGCGTGGCGTTAAGGAAGCAGAAGGGAGATGCCTTGTTTCAATCGGTGCTTTTGGAGGTTGTGGAGACACCCTTGCCGCATTGAGGGGTACTGAAAGACTATTGTTTGATTGTATAGAGAGACCCCAGCAGGTAAAAGAGGCAGAGATGTATCTTATGGAGATGTGGTGCGAATATTACGAGAAACTGTACCGAATAATAAAAAACATAGATGAAGGTTCAACATGCTGGTTTCCTTTATGGGCTCCTGGAAAATTTTATGCGGCACAGAATGATTTTGCCTACAACATCTCAACAAAAATGTTTGAAGAGATTTTTGTTCCCGCAATTGAAAGACAGACCAATTTCCTTGATTTTTGCGTTTATCATGTTGATGGGATTGGAAATTTCAAACACATTGATGTTCTTCTGGAATTACCAAAATTGCAGGCAATCCAGATACTTCCAGGTGCAGGGAAACCATCACCACTTCATTTTATGGATGTATTAAAAAAAGTTCAAAAAAAAGGTAAGAACCTTCATATTTCCATCCACCATTCTGAAGTCAGGACAGCACTTGAAAATCTCAGTGCTCGTGGACTTTTTATTTCCACATCCTGCGAAACAGAAGATGATGCCCTCAGATTAATAGATAACACCTATAAATGGTCAGAAAACCGAATCTGATAGTTGCCCTTTCTTTGATTATCTGGCATAATAAATGCTAAAAGGACGTAAACATGCAGACAATCCTGATGATTGATAATTATGATTCATTTACCTATAATCTTGTGCAATACTTTGGAGACCTCGGTTGCAGGGTAAAGGTTTTCAGAAACGATGAAATATCCATAGGGAAAGTTTCAAAACAAAAATTTGACAGAATCGTTATTTCCCCCGGGCCCGGTAGGCCTGAAAATGCTGGTATTTCAGTAGATTTAATTAAAATGTTTGAAGGGAAAAAGCCAATTTTGGGGGTGTGTCTTGGACACCAGTGTATTGGCTATGTTTATGGTGGAAAAATTGTAGGAGCAAAACACCTGATGCACGGAAAGACATCTTTAATTTATCACAACAATGAAAATATTTTCACGGATATCCCCAATCCATTTTCTGCTACAAGATATCATTCCCTCGTTATTGAAAAGAAAAGTATACCCTCAATTCTTGAAATCACTGCGTGGAGTGATGATGGTGAGATCATGGGTGTCAGACACAAAAGGTATGATATTTATGGAGTTCAATTCCATCCTGAATCAATCCTTACAGGTGAAGGAAAAAAAATTCTTATAAATTTTTTGAAGATATGATTGTCCAGGAAGCATTAAAAAAAATTGTATCAGGGGAAAAATTAACAAGACATCAGTCGGCAGAATGTTTCCGTGAGATTATGGAAGGGCATGTTTCTGATGTGGTTGTATCTGCTTTCCTTACAGCACTCAGAATTACCGGAGAGACCCGCGAAATTGTTGAGGGCGCAGTGGAAATAATGAGAGAAAAATGCCTTAAAGTAAAAACTCATGGCATTGTAGCAGATACCTGTGGAACTGGCGGGGATAATACCGGTACTTTCAATATCTCAACTGCTGCTGCGATTGTTGCTTCTGCATGTGGTGTTCGGGTTGCAAAACATGGAAACAGGGCTGTTTCGAGTAAAAGTGGCAGTGCTGATGTGCTTGAAAAAATTGGCATGAAAATAGAGATTGAACCAGAAAAAGCAGAAAGGATGCTTGAAGAAATTGGTTTTACTTTCCTTTTTGCGCCGCTGTATCATCCTGCAATGAAAAATGTTGCTCCTGTCAGAAAAGAGATTGGTTTTAGAACAATTTTTAATATCCTTGGTCCACTGTGCAAC
>JAOAAW010000090.1 GCA_026418655.1 bacterium
CTCATAAGTGCATCAACTTCTGTTTTGGGCCTTTTCCAATTTTCCGTGGAAAAAGCATAGACAGTAAGATATTTTATACCAATTTCATCACAAAAACCCGATACTCTCTTTAAGGCTATTGCTCCTTCTCTATGTCCGATATTTCTTGGTACCCCCCTCTTTCTTGCCCACCTGCCATTACCATCCATTATTATTGCAACATGTACAGGAATATTTTTCACAACTTGAAGTCCTCACCAAAGTAAACCTGACGACTTTTATAATCATTCAAAATTTCTTGCGGTGTACCTTCTATTAAAATAGAACCATTATAAATCAAATATGCCCTATCTGTAATACTCAAAGCATCCCTCACATTATGGTCAGTTATTAAAATACCCACTCCCTCTTTTTTTAACTCTAATATCATTGCCTTAATTTCAGAAACAGTTTTAGGATCAATCCCTGAAAATGGCTCATCCAGAAGAAAATATTCAGGACTGTTGATAAGGTTTCTGGCTATTTCTAAACGCCTCTTTTCACCGCCCGAAAGAGTTCCTGCTATATTGTTCGAAAGATGTTCAATACCCATTTTTTGGAGTAAGGACATTGCAATCTCAATCTGTTTTTTTCTATCATTCTGAAAATTTTCAATGATTATCAAGAGATTTTTAATAACCGAAAGTTTATGAAAAATTGATGGTTCCTGAAAAAGATAGCTTATGCCAAGTCTTGCTCGTTTGTATACCGGTAAGTATGTTATTTCCTTTCCATTCAAATACACATGTCCACTATCTGGAATAATAAAACCCATTGCAACATTAAACGTAGTGGTCTTTCCTGCTCCATTTGGGCCAAGAAGCCCAACTATTTCGCCCTTTTTGAGACATAAAGATACATTCCTTAAAATTTGCTTTCTTCCTATTTTTTTTGCAACGTTTTCTATTTCAAACATCTGAGAACAACTCCGGAGGATTCTTTGTGCGGATGTTCAAATGCCTATAAGCAATTTCATTTGCAACCCTACCCTGCGGGGTTCTGCTTATAAAACCTTCCTTTACAAGATATGATTCATACACCTCTTCTATTGTATCGGGTTCCTCACCAACGGCTATTGCAAGACTCTTGATTCCAACCGGACCGCCATTAAACTTTTCAATAATGGTCTGTAAAATCTTTTTATCCATCTCATCAAGTCCACGTTCATCCACAGACATCTGGTTAAGAGCATAAGAAGCAATCTCACCATCTATGCATTCTTTACCTTTCACAAGTGCATAATCCCTCACCCTTCTGAGCAATCTATTAGCAATTCTTGGGGTTGCCCTGGATCTTCTGGCTATTTCTTCAGCACCGGTCTGGTCAATACTGAAATTTAATATTCTACCTGATCTTAAAATAATACTTGTGAGCTCTTCAATGGAGTAATAGTCAAGTCGATGAATAATTCCAAAACGATTTCGTAATGGCGATGTAAGCAATCCAATTCTTGTAGTTGCGCCTATCAAGGTAAATGGTTTTAATGGAATCTTAACAGACTTTGCCTTTGGCCCTTCACCCAGCATTATATCAATTGTGAAATCTTCCATAGCGCTGTAAAGATATTCCTCAACCTGCCTTGGAAGCCGATGAATTTCATCAATAAAAAAAATATCCCCCTTTTCAAGATTCGTAAGTATACCTGCGAGATCCCCTGCTTTTTCAAGTACAGGCCCAGAACTTGCCCTTATATTAACCCCAAGTGAACCTGCAATTATATAAGCAAGCGTTGTTTTGCCTAAACCTGGTGGTCCATACAAAAGTACATGGTCGAGAACATCTTTTCTCATTTTGGCTGACTGTATAAAAATTAGAAGATTTTCTTTTACCTTAGGCTGCCCAATAAATTCATCAAAAGTCTGCGGTCTGAGGGAATTCTCATAATTGAGGTCTTCTCTGGTTTTTACAGGAGAAGTTATTCTTTCATCCATTTCATACCCGTTTTAAAATTTCCTTGAGAAAATCTTCTAAACTTTCTGGTTTTTTTTCTATTTCTTTTGCAGTTTTCTTCACTATTTGCTGGGCTTCGTTTCTTTTATAACCAAGTACAGTAAGCGCTTCTATAGCCTCTGGAATAAAGTCCATCCGGGTTTCCTCTACACTGATTTCCATTTCTTGTATATGATGTTTCAATTCCACAATAAGTCTTTCTGCAGTTTTTTTTCCAATGCCGGGTGCCTTCTTTAAAAAATCCATGTCTCCTGAAATCACAGCTGAAATTATCTCATCCGGACTCAATCTTGAAAGAATCCTTAAAGCAAGCTTTGGTCCTACTCCTGGAAGTAAAATCATTTTCTGAAATAATTTCCATTCCTTTTCTGTAATAAAACCATATAGTTCTATTTTTTCCTCCCTTATCATCAATGTTGTGAATAAACATACACGTGCACCCTCGTCAGGAAGCGAAACAGAAGTGGACAATGGTACATTTATAACATAGCCAATCCCTCCGACTTCAACACACACTTCGGCAGGTGTTTTCCGTATTAACTTACCCTCTATGAAACATATCATAATTCACCGATTACCTTATGAAACTTGTTTATTGAGATAAAACTTATCGCCGTTGCAAGAGCATCAACAGCATGTTCACCAGGATCTTCCTGCAACCCAAGAAGTTTCTGAACCATATAACAGACCTGATGTTTCATTGCCTGTCCACCACCGGTAATGGTTTTTTTTATTTCTCCCGGAGTTACGAAATAAACCTTAATACCTTTTACAATTCCGGAGTAAGCAATCACTCCTGAAACAACCCCTATAGAAAGAGCAATCTGAGTATTCTTTGCAACATAAATTTTTTCAATCGCAATAAAATCAGGTTTTGATTCATCAATAATGGAAGTAAATTTCCTTCCGATATAAATCAGTTTTTCATCAAAGGGAATTCTTGTTGGCACAACACATTGACCATACAGGCCAGGTTTAAGAGAATTTTCATACTCATACACCAAACCATATCCCAGATTATTCAATCCGGGATCTACTCCCAATACTGCAATACCATTGTTTGGCTTCAACGGGACATCGCCTCAATCAATTCGTCAGGCATGTCAAAGTTTGAATGAACGTTCTGAACATCATCGTGTTCTTCAAGCTCATCAAGAAGCTTTAAAAGCTGCTCCGCTTCTTTGCCTTCCACTCTAACAGTATTCTTGGGAATAAGGTTCACTCCCGCACTTTCAATTATAATTTTATTTTCGTCAAGAATTTTCTTCACTGTTTCAAGTCTATCGGGAGTACATATAATTTCGTAATTCTCATTATCCAGTTTAAGGTCTTCTGCACCAGCATCAAGAACGAGGGAAAGTAACTTTTCTTCGTCTATGCTCTGTTTTTTCACTGTCAGTACGCCTTTTCTCTCAAACATCCAGGATACACAACCGCTCTCTCCAAGATTACCGTTATGTCTCGAGAAAATCGACCTTATTTCAGCAGCAGTCCTACGTTTATTATCTGTTAAAGTTTCAACAAGAATGGCAACCCCGCCCGGACCATAACCTTCATATCCTACGGATTCAAGAGCAACCCCACCTTCTTCACCTATACCTTTTTTTATTGCTCTTTGAATATTATCATTCGGCATGTTGATACTTCTGGCCCTTTCAATAGCCATCCGAAGATGTGGATTGTTGTCAGGATTACCACCACCCATTTTTGCAGCCATCATTATTTCTCTGATTATCTTGGTGAACATCTTTCCCCTTCTTGCATCCATTGCCATTTTCTTATGTTTTATACTTGCCCACTTATTATGCCCTGACATATTCTCACTCCTTTTTACGATTCCTGCGTTTCATCTTTCAATTTTTTCCAGAAATCACGCGCATTCAATTGCTCAAGGTATTTTCTGAACTCCTCTGCCTCTTTTTGATTTATTGGTCTATCTGAAACTGAAGTTTGTAATGAATCTTTCCCTGCGTAATATTTTACAACATCAGGACTTTCCATCAAATTTTCCGCAGCAAATATAGGGGCTGATGCCCGCAATGCAAGTGCAATACCATCACTTGGTCTGCAATCTATTTTAATCTGAGTTCCATTGGCTATTTCAATAACAAGATTTGCGTAATATGTATTCCCTTTCAAGGAATGGATCTCAAGCCTTATAAGTTTTCCATTCATCTTCTCTATAACAGATTTTAGCAAGTCGTGAGTAAGAGGTCTTGGAAATTCCTCTTTTTCAAGAATCAACAAAATGGCCTGAGCCTCAAAAAGTCCTATTACTATCGGGAGAATTGCTCCGCTTTGTCTATCCTTTAAAATCACTATGGGAGTACTGGTTGTAATATTAAGCACAATATTTTCAACTTCCACTCTTACCATATATCATTCCTCTTTTTTCATCTTCTTTGCTTCAATAATTCTTTCTGCAAGATGTGGTGGCACTTCTTCATAATGTGAAAAGCTCATAACAAAAGTACCCCGTCCACTCGTCAATGACCTCAATTCTGTTGAATAATTTGACATTTCTGCAAGTGGAACAAGTGCTTTTATTACTTGATTTGTTCCATGAGTTGTCATTTCAAGAACTCTTCCTCTTTTAGCATTGATTGTTCCCATAACATCGCCAACAAATTCTTGGGGAACAGAAACCTCAACATTCATTATTGGTTCAAGAAGAACAGGTTTTGCTTCCTGAACCGCTTTCTGTAACGCAAGAATACCGGCAATCTGGAAAGCAATATCTGATGAATCAACAACGTGATAAGAACCATCATACACAGTAACCTTGATATCCACTATGGGATAGCCTGCAAGTACCCCTTTTGACATTGCTTCTTTAACACCCTTTTCAACTGATGGAACATACTGTCTTGGAATTGCGCCGCCAAAAATTTCATCAACAAATTCAAATCCAGCACCTCTTGGAAGAGGTTCAACCCTCAAAAAACAATGTCCATATTGCCCTCTGCCACCCGTCTGTTTTTTATGTTTTCCTTCGGCGCTTGCAGTGGTGGTAATAGTTTCCTTATATGCAATCTTGGGGGTACCCTTGATAACCTCGACGCCGAATTTGTCCTTGAATTTATTCATAACAACATCAAGGTGAACGTCTCCCATACCAGAAATAATTGTTTCGTTTGTTTCTGTGTCCCTGAAAACCTTTATGGATGGATCCTCATCCATAATCTTTGAAATAGCCGCTCCCAATTTATCTTCTGTCCCTTTAACTTTTGGCGCAAGAGAAAAAGAGACAGCAGCCTCTGGAATTGATGGTACTGGATATATTACTGGTAATGAAACATCGGAAAAGCTGTCAAATGTTTTGAAACTGGTCAATTTCGCAACAGCAACAATTTCTCCTGACACTGCTTCTGCAACAAGTTCCTGTTTTTTTCCCCTAAGCCTGAAAAGTTGTCCAATTCTTTCTTTTGAACTCTGACTGGCATTGTAAAAACCAGTATTGGATACAAGTCTTCCAGACCGAACCCTGAGATATGAAATTCTTCCCATAAAGGGATCATTATAGGTTTTAAAAACAATACCAGAAAGATTTGCATTTTCCCCTCTCTGAACCTCTATATCTTCTCCTCTATCATTCTTAGCTTTTAATGAAGGCATTTCTGAGGAAGAAGGAAGATAATTGGTAATAAAATCTAGTAATTGTTCAATACCTATTCGGCCCAATCCAGAGCCACAACATATCGGTATTACAGTTCCACTAAGAATACCTTTGCGAAGAGACGAAGCAATTTCCTCTGAAGTGAGGGATTCCCCACTCAAGTATTTTTCCATAACGACATCATCCACTTCTGCAATGGAATCCAGTAAATTTTGAACAAGCCCCTCAAATTCTGGTTTCTTTTGATTTGCAGGGTCAAGAAGATTTACAACGGATTGAATCCTATTTCCCGATAATATAGGAGCAATAACACAAACTGCTCTCTTGCCGAAATATTCGTTAACCTGTTTAAGTGTTGAATTAAAATCTGCCTGTTCAGCATCAAGTTTGTTGATAAATATAATAATCGGTACCTTTTTTTCCGACAACAAATGCCAGGATTTTTCAGTGCCGACTTCAACTCCACTGTCGGCAGCGATATTCAGGATTCCAATATCCACAGCTTCAGCAGCTGAAATCTGCTCTCCAATAAAATCCATATATCCTGGTACATCAACTATGTAACATGTCATTTTTTTCCACTGAAAGTGAGCAACAGCCAGATTTGTACTCATCAACCTGCGTTTTTCTTCCTCCTCATAATCCATAGTGGTATTACCCTGATTGATATCACCCATCCTTTCTATTGCCCCTGAACAGAACAAAATAGACTCAGCAAGAACTGTTTTACCTGACCTGCTGTGACCGAAGAGGCCAAAATTATAAACAGAACCCATTTATTTCCTCCATCTTACAGGATTATTTCCTTTTATTATACAACTAATTATAACACAAAAAGAAAAATTGCAGAAAATTTTGTAAATTTGGTTTCAGGAAATTTGAAACAACTTTTGAAAAATTTGACACGAAAAATTTGAATGTTAAAATTGTTAAAAAAGGTAAAAAGTGATATCTCTCAAAAATAATTTCTATACAACAGGAGAAGTAGCCAGAATTTTAAATTGTTCAAGGGTCACAGTTTTTCACTGGATATTAAACGGGAAGATACCCGCAATCAGGACTGCTGGAGGCCATTACAGAATACCCAAGAATAATATAGAAAAACTCCTGAAACCATTAAACTCAGAACAAACCGGAAAGCAAGAAAGAAAAATAAAAATTCTTGTCGTCGACGACGAACCCAATATTGTCAAAACTCTTGTGATGTTTCTTAAAAAGGTACAGCCTGATTTTGAGGTATATGGAACTACGAGCAGTTTTGATGCAGGCAAATTGATTATTACTTTTAAACCCGACATTGCAATAATTGACATTGTGATGCCCGGAATAGATGGTTTTGAGGTTGTTGAAAAGATAAAATCTGATCCACTTACAAAGGATATAAAAGTTATTGCCATAACTGGTTATGGAACAAAAGAAAATATTGAAAAAATTAAAAAGAAAGGAGCCATCCTCTGTATACTAAAGCCTTTTGATTATTATGATGTGGTAGAGCAGGTAAAAAAGATAGCAGAAATTAGCGGTTAATTCGGAAAATAAATTTGTTCCACACCAATAAAATATTATGGCGAAATACTAGTAAAAACAGGAAATCTCAAAAACCATTTTGAAATGAAGAAAGTCAAAAAAGATGCTGAAACAGCATTTTTTGAAGCAGCGCAACAATGGCGAACAATTTTTGATGCTGTCTCTGAGCCAATCTGTCTTATTGATAATAAATTTACAGTTCTAAGATGTAACACTGCAATGTCTGCGTTACTGAAAAAATCTTTTAAAGAAATCATAGGAAGAAAACTTTATGAATTTAAAACTGACTTAGATCTCTGCAGTGTCATACATCAAATTATTCAAAAGATGGATAAAAAAATTGAACATCATACTGAAATACTTCATATAAATGATTTTTGGTATGAATTGACGCTTCATTCCATACTGGAGCAGACAGAAAAAAATGGAAAAATTTTAATAATATTAAGAAACATCACACACCTGAAGGAAATGGAAAAAGGACTTACAGAAACCCATCAAAAATTAAAAAAAGCTTTTCATGGAATAGTGAATGCCCTTTCAACAACAATAGAGAAAAGAGACCCATTCACAGCAGGGCACGAAAGAAGAGTTGCACAAATTGCTCAGGCCCTGGCAATAAGTCTTGGCATCCGATCAGATATGGTTGAAGGACTTTTGGTTGCTGGACTCCTTCATGATGTGGGGAAAATTGTAGTTCCTGCTGAAATTTTAAGCAAGCCCGGCACTTTGAATCCACATGAATACAACATTGTCAAATCTCATCCAGCTGCTGGTTATGAGATTCTGAAAAAGGTAGAATTCCCCTGGCCTGTCGCTGATATTGTTCTTCAACATCACGAAAGGTTGAATGGGACAGGGTATCCAAATCAACTTACGAAAGAAAAAATCATTTTTGAATCTCGCATTCTTGCTGTCGCCGACGTGGTTGAAGCCATGCTTTCTCAAAGGCCCTATCGGAAAGCAAAAACAGTTGATCAGGTTATCTCAGAATTGCAGGAACAAAAAGGAATTCTTTTTGATGAAAAAATAGTTGATGCTTGTGTTCAACTGTTTAAAGAAAAGAATTTTAGAATTGATTAACCCTTTTCCCCGGGCGAATTTCATTTGTATCATCTCTTCAGGATATAATAATAGTAGATATGAACGGAAAAACCGTCTACATAGTTGAGGATGAACAGGATATCTCTTCTCTTATTGCTCTCCATTTGAGGAAATCTGGTTTTATTACTGTTGAATTTACAAAGGGAGATGATTTCGTCAATTTCCTTAGAAGAAAAATTCCAGACCTTGTGATACTTGATTTGATGCTTCCCGATATGGATGGAATAGAAATTTGTAAGTTCATGAAATCTGAACCAGTTTACAGATCAATACCGATTATCATATTAACGGCAAAAAATGAAGAAACAGATAGAATTCTTGGGCTTGAGCTTGGCGCAGACGATTATGTTACAAAACCTTTTTCTCCAAGAGAATTGATTGTAAGGGTAAAAAATATAATTAAAAGATACCAGATTGGCCAGGAATCAAATCTTCAAAAAATTGGGAACTTACTTCTGGTTGATTTTGAAAAATATGAAGTATACGTAAAAAACAAAAGGGTTCATCTTACACAAACAGAGTTCAATATACTTAAAATACTGTTAAGCAAAAAGGGCTGGGTATTTTCTAGGGAAAAGATTCTTGATATGCTATGGCATGGCGAAAAAGCAGTTATAGACAGAACAGTAGATGTGCATATAAAAAAACTCAGAGAAAAACTTGGCGAAGCAGGAATATTAATAAAAAATGTACGTGGAGTCGGTTATAAAATAGAAGAATGAAAAAAAGATATTTTCTTAAAATTTTTTCCGGGTACATCGCACTATTAACTTTGTGTATTTTGATCAATTTAATTTTTACAATCAACACGGAAAAAAAACAACAGATAAATGAGATATTCAAAAACATTGAAAATATTGTTCAAACAGCCGAAGTTGCAGCAAAAAATTTTAATGGTGTAAAAGAAAACTTCGCAAAGTTTATAAAGGAAATTAAAAAGAACACAGGTGTTAGAATAACCATCATTGGACTCAATGGTACTGTTGTTATGGATTCAGAGAAAGATTCACAAATCCTTGAAAACCATTCAGACAGAATGGCATTCAAACAGGCTATCAAAACCGGGCGTGGAAAAACCATAAGACGGAGTCCCGTTTTAGATGAGTATATTGTTTATTATGCTAAGAAAAATTCAAAGTTTGTTATCAGGGGCAGTGTCTGTAAGGAAAAAACTGAACAGGGAAATTTTATTTTTACAGGATTTTACAAAACTTCTTTTATTATGTTTACATTGGGTATTTTTTTATCATTATTCTTCACACATCTTCTTTATTCGCCCATAAAAGAAATCTTAAATATAACAGAAAAAATCAAGTCGGGTAATTTTATAGTAAAACCTATTCTTCGAAGAAGAGATGAACTGGGGAAAATACTTCAAGATATTTCAGAAATTGGAGCAAATGCTTCCCAAATGAAAAAAACAAGCGAATTTACAAAAAACACACTCAACCAGTTTATAAATACTGTGGATTTTCCGGTTGGTATTATAAATGTCAATGGAGATATAGAAATATACAATAACTTTTTTGATGAAATCATTGAAATAGAAAAAAAACATGGATTATGGTGGGAAAAAATCAAAAATTTTGAAGTAAACAAAATAATAAGAGAAACTATTGAAAAAAAGAAACAAATAGAACAAGAGATAGATATTAAAGGAAAGTATTTCTTGTGTAAATCAATACCTTTGCCAGGATGGTTAGAAGTCTTGTTATTAATGGTTGATATTACTGCCGTAAAAAATATGGAAAAAAGAAGAAAAGAATTTTTAACCGCAGTATCCCATGAGTTAAAAACACCATTGACTGCAATCAAAGGTTACATTGAAACCTTAAAGGAAGAAATTAAAGAACCTGAGAAACAAAAATATATCGATATCATTTTGCATAATACCGAAAGAATGGCAAGAATTCTGGATGATATTATATTGTTGACAAAACTTGAAAGTACAGATACAAAACTTGAAATTGAAGAAGTTGACCTGCTTAAAATCGTTAAAGATGTAATTTCACTTTTTGAAAAAAAAGCAAGTCAAAAAGGATTGAAAGTTCTTTTCAAAGCCCAATCTATTCCAAAAATAAAAGGAGATGCATTCAGACTTGAACAGGTGTTGATAAACCTTATTGATAACGCAATAAGATTTACTGAAAAAGGGGAAATAGAAATTGCTATTGAGTACAAAAAGGATTCAAGAAGCGTCAAAATTGAAATTTCAGATACAGGTATAGGAATAGAGAAAGAACATCTTCCTCACATTTTTGAAAGGTTTTATGTTGTTGATAAGTCAAGATCCAGAAAGACAGGTGGTACAGGATTGGGATTATCAATTGTTAAAAGTATTGTCCTGCTTCATAATGGCAAGATAGATGTAGAAAGTACTTACGGAAAAGGAACGAAATTTATTATTACACTTCCCGTGTAGTCCTTTTTAACAAATTCTTAACAATTCTTTTATTTTATCTTTAAAAAAAAACCCTACCATATTTGCGAGAAAATTTTTTTACCACAAGGAGGCATTATGGAAAGCAGTAAAAGTGGAGTGGAAAGAAATAATTTTAATAAGAAAGGAGGGAAAATGAGTAAATGGTTTGTAGTTATAATGCTTGTTTATTGTTTAGGTTTGTTTTTCTGGATACCAGAAGCAAAAGCAGGTAAGGAAGAAATGTATATACTCATAAATCTTCTGGTTGAAAAAGGCACCATAACAAACGAAGAAGGTAAAGAAATCATGGCAGCAGTTGATAACATTGTCAAAAAACAAAAACAGGATGCAGAAAAGAATTCAGTTAAAACAAGTGCAGCAAAAAACATGAAAATCGGGGGCTATATCCAGACAAGATATGACCAATACGACTTCAAGGGTAAAAGGGATGAATTCTCCATCAAAAGAGCAAGGGCAAGTCTATCTGGAAATGTAATTGACAATGTCGCATTTAAGATGGAATTCGATCTAACAAAGGGCAAGGATAATGATCTTTTAACTGATGCTTATATTAAATTTACAAATTTTCCAAAAGCCAACATTACCCTTGGTCAGTTCAAAATTCCATATTCTGAAGAATTCTTAATGTCATCTGCTGCGTTAGATACAATTGAAAGATCCATTCCAGTAACAAAAATGGCATCAGAATATGATAGAGGCATAATGGTTGATGGTGATGCACTTGAAAAAATTATTTATTATGGTGTCGCCCTTGTAAATGGAACCGGTGCAAACAAAGGTGATGACAATGATTCAAAGGATATTGTGGCAAGGTTAGTACTTACACCCTGGGGAAAATCTGAAAATGCACTTTCGGGAATAAAACTTGGAGCTGCATATCAAACCGGTGAACAGAAAATGGGTGTAAATAAGGAAGATAGAACAAGACATGATTTCATGTTACGTTATCAATATAAGAACTTTAGAGCACTGGCTGAATATCTGTATC
>JAOAAW010000098.1 GCA_026418655.1 bacterium
AGATGTGTATAAGAGACAGAAATGGAATGGAAATAATTTGCAGAATATTGAAAGAAGCAAGCAGAATTCTTACAGATGATGGAATTTTGATAATGGAAGTTTCGCCCTCGCAAATACAATATTTTGGAGAATTGAAAGAAAAAGAATTATCGCTTATTTCTGTTTGCAGGGATATCAATGGTATAGAAAGATTTGTTGTTCTTGCTAAAAGAATATCCATTTGTTAACAAGGGGTATCTCCCTGTTTTACAATTCGTTGGTGGACTGAGCATTGACAGTGAAAGTTTTTTCAGGTAAAACAGAAATGAAGGGAGGTGATGACATGATGAAAATCCAGCGACAGGAAGTTCATCCTCGCCCGCCAAGGGTTGTTCAAAAAGTACATCCACAGATATTAAGTTTGCATGGTAAACCAAGAATGTTTTCAAGACGACTTGAATCAAGGAAAGGAAGGTGATATATATGGCAACGTATATAATGCTCAGCACCCTTACACCACAGGGTGCAGAAACAATAAAGAAAAATCCTGATAGGATTAAAGAGGTAAACAGTGAAGTTGAAAAAATGGGTGGAAAAATTATTTCTCAATATGCTGTACTTGGGCCCTACGATTTTATAACAATTCTTCAAGCACCTGACAATGAGACAGTGACAAGGATTTCATTAGAGATTGGTGCAAGAGGAAGTGTTAAGATACTTACCCTTGCAGCAGTAGATGTAGATGATTTTATAAATGGTATTAAGAAAAGATAAACATTGTGAATTTTCAGTAAAAGGAAGAAAGTCAAAACATTGTGATATCTGATTATCTTCTGGAAAAAGATTGTGCATAACCATCCAGAATACTTCCAGATGCAAAAAATAGTGATAAGACAATTTACAAAAAAAGATAGGGACTTTGTAAGATATCTATGCTGTGAAACTGCTTTTAATGGTCGTCCTGCAGAAAATTTTTTTGAGGGAAGAAATATTCTGGCAGATGTTCTGACAAGATATTTTACAGATTTTGAACCTGAATCCTTGTTTATTGCAGAAATTGATGGTATAAGTGTTGGTTACCTTACAGGCAACAAAGATATTAAAAGGCAGAAAAAAATATTCAAAACGAAGGTGCTTCCGCAAGTTATTATAAAGATTCTTTTCACAGGCTCAATATTTAAAAGAAAGAATTTAATTTTCGCTCTTAGTTGTGCAAAATCATTTTTCAAAAAGGAATTTTTTTATCCTGATTTTTCCGGTCAGTTTCCATCGACCTTACATATAAATATTGATGCAAGATACAGGAGTATGGGAGTGGGTGAGAAACTTATGGAGCATTATGATGATTTTTTGAGAAGGGAAAACATCAAAGGAATTTTTGTTACAACTATTTCAGAAAGAGCGAAGAAATTTTTTCAAAGGCTTGGTTTTATAATTCTTGATAGGCGAAAGATTTCTTATTATTCTCATTTAACTGATGAAGATTTTTTCAGGTATACTCTTGGAAAAAAGCTATTTTAAGATAGGAAATAATTTTTTTCATGCAAGAAGAACCGAAATTATTCCAACAAGAAATATTCCATCATAAACTCCTGCTCCACCAATACTCATGATTCCCTGGAAGTTTCCAAGATTCCCCAGATTCATCAGGTCAGCGCCTATCAATACTCCCAGTACACCGCTGATATAAGCAACAGGGATTTTGTTTTTTGGAGAAAATAAAAAAGCAAGGAATGCAGAAACAATAGGTGGAATCAATGCGGGTATTTGAACTCCAATACCCGGTACAACAGATGAGAGATGATAACATACAATAGATGAAATTATGGTTGAAAAAAATAGAGGAAGGAAGTTAGCCTTCAACATCAGATATACGCATAAACACAAAGGGATTATTGCTCCGCCAAGATTGATTGCAATAACCTGTACATTGTTTGTGATATCAGGGAAAAACGTGCCATAGTAGGAGTATGCGCTGACAAATCCATCGGCTGTTTTTACAGCAATAGGAATATTGACAAAACTTCCTGCAAGAGATGCAAGCAGGACAAAAAACGCCACAACAGAAGAAAGTCCGATTTTTTCAAGGGCGATTCTCACTGCCTGGATAGGAAGCACAACAAAAAACAAAAAAAGCAGAATCAGGAAAAGAAAGAACAAGAATAAAAAAGATAGTGGAATAAGAAAGATCATGTTATATTGCTGGTGTCTTTGAAAACTTTAACCGGGTAATAATTCTCCATTACTTCCTTTATCCATCTCATTGATTCGGATGGACTTTTTTTCCAATTTACCGGACAGGATGAAAGGATTTCAACAAAGGACATTCCCTTATTCTGCATCTGCCATAAAAACGCCTTTTTTATTGCTTTTTTGGTGGAAAGAATCCTTGAGATATCAGATATGCTTGTTCTTTCAAGATATGTTACACCATCAAGAGAGTTGAGAAGCTCGCAAACCTTTATCGGATAACCATGAACAATTGAATTTCTTCCCTTAGTTGTGGTGGTTGTTTTTTGCCCGGGTAGTGTAGTTGGAGCCATCTGTCCTTTTGTCATTCCATAAACAGCATTGTTAACGAAAAAAACAGTAAAGTTTTCTCCTCTTGCTGCCGCGTGAATAATTTCTGCGGTCCCAATAGCAGCAAGATCACCATCACCCTGATAGGTAAAAACAATTCTTGTTGGAAGAAGCCTTTTTATTGCTGTTGCTACAGCGGGTGCCCTTCCGTGTGCTGCTTCTGTAACATCAAAGTTAAAATAGTTGTACGACAGCACTGCACAGCCCACAGG
>JAOAAW010000134.1 GCA_026418655.1 bacterium
ACTGTATATAGCAACCTGTAAGGACAGATATTCTGTATTTCACCTACTCTGACTGTTGTTGACTTACCGGATATACCGAGAATAAAATAATCAGGAACACTTTTTACAGGTCTATTTTCATTCATGGCTTCCATTTCAGGATATGGTTGCAGATCTACTTTCCAATCCTTGAATGTCTCTCCTGAAACCAAAATTTGAGCAGTTTTCCCTGGACTGGCATTGAAAACGGTTTCTTCTACATAAAATCTCTGTATTTCTCCAGCATCAACTATCCAAACAGGACTGCTACCAACCTTAAAAAACAATTTCTCCTGTTTTTTAGTCAGTGGAAATTCATTACTTTGACTGTCAACAAGATATGGTTTTGTCCCTTTTGATGGAATGAAACTTACAGTGCATTCTCTTTCAGGACCTGCCCACAATGCATAGACACAACCTTCTGGTTTATCAAATCTCAGGGCATAAACATTGGCTGATTCAATAAATTGTTCTGCGCCAGTATCATTTTTAACATAACCTGCAGGTACTTTTGAATGAAATTTTGCCCTATCAAGCAAAAGTGTCATGGTTGCGTATGCAACATAGCCGATTTTTGGATTGAGCTCAGGTGGCTTATGACAGAGTCCAACAGGTCCATAACCGGTGAAATAGTATTCGCTGCTATTGTCCCATATTTCGCTTGATGAGAGAAATTTTTCAACACCAAGAGAAAAGCCATGCAGGAAACCCTGAATGTATCTGTCTGCCTGCTTTTGTTCACTTATTCTGTCATGGTAGTAGCCCTGTTTTGTGCCGAGATAAAAACCCTCAGTTATATAAAAAGGAACATTATCATATCCATAATGTTTCGCCACTTCCTTAAGATAAAAAAATAGTTCCATTTTATAACCGATAAAATCAAGAGCAAAACCATCTACAAGATTCTTCGGATAGCCCCTTGACATAAAAGTATGAATGAATTGGGGATAGCCATTCCCGAAAATTAATTTTTTGTCAGGAAATTCTTTACGCACGATTTCACTATAGGTGATTGCCTTTTCCCATAGCTGTTTGAATTTCTGTTCTTCCACCTCATTAAGAGGTCTTGGAGCAGGATTCTCAAGAAGTTCAGGTGGGAAATAATGGAAATGTGTTTCGCTAAATGCTGTCTCTCCAAAGACACAAAGAAAATTGTATTGGGGATTTTCTTTCAGATATTCAACCAATTTTTCAGGTGGTTCAAACCTGCGGGAGAAGATATCAAGCCATGCAGGATATATGTTATACTTTTCCATCATGATCTTTTCCCATCCAAAAGACCATCTCACACCGATCTTTTTCATCAAAGAACCTGCTGCTTCAGCTCCTGCCCCAAAATGACCTGTTGTGAAAACCCACATCCCAAAAGGAGAATCTCTGTCCGCTTTTCTTGTATCAGGTGGTAGAACTGCAAAAGTTGTTTGTCTTTTTATTAATGAAGTCCCTGTCTTATCTTTCAGTGTTGCCTCAATGTAGTGTAACCCTCGTACATCTGTCTTTATTTGAAGCTTTTTTTCTTTCTTTTGACCAGGGGATAAGTCATATACAACCGAATAATCCTTCTTCTTTCCATAAAAATCTGTAATCTTAACATCAATGGTTCCTTTCTGTGGTTTTAAGGTTTTGTTTGAAAGAATAAACTTCATTTCAGGAATTTGTGGCTGAACAAAGATATGTCCTGTCTCATCAGAAGTTAATTTCATTTCAACAGGACTTTCTATCAGTGTTGCCGCAAGTATATGAACCGCTGTGGGTTGGGCAATGATACCTGGCCATCCATCTCTTTCTGCAGGCCTTGTGATATCAAGTTCAAGTGCTATTTCTGAGTCATTGCAAATAAAATCCTGGAATGCACCGGGATCCAGTGGGACCTTCACAAGATACAGATTTCCTTGTTCCTGTCTTGAATCCTGCTTTTTTGAGATGAAATTTATGGTTAGAGGCAAAATATCCTTAGGAATTTGTTTTTCGTTCCAGCGTGGGACATTTACAACACTATCAAGACACAATCCTCTACCTGGCTTGAACATTCTGATATTTAACTGTGTTCCAAAGTTTGTTCTTGTATCACAGGTTGCAATGATGGCCATATGTGTATACTGTCGCTTTGGCACTCTCAACATAATTGTCCCGGATGGGTTTGTAGCACTGGCTTTGAAATAGGAATTCGGATCATTTGCACTTCCATAATATGCTGGCTTTCGTTTCACAAGGCTCACATCAAGATTATCCCGTCCATCAGCTCTTGCAGAAAAGAAAAAAGGAATCCCGCCTATCTTAATAAATTCATCACTTGTTGGTAATGTATTTGCATCAATGCTGTAACCATCACCGAGATCTCCGGTGTCAAAACATTTACCATTGTACTGATAGGAAAGATCGAGCGGAAGGTATCCAGCAATATCTTCAGGAATAGCAGATACCTGAAGGTTTTTCAGTTTGTGTCCTTTCGGTAAAAATAGCCTGATTCCTCCGGTTTTCCTTTCAGGAAAATCAACACTGCTTATTAAAATACCATTGATCCACAATCTTGCCTGTTGTGGTAGAATTTCTATTTTCAACCTTACCCAGCTATTCTGCCATCCTGGAAATTTTTCCGTCTCTTCTTTTGGAACAAGGTAAAGTTGAAGCCATTGTTTTCTCTTGACTCCCCCTGCTGTGCTTGTAATAAGGTCTTCTGCATACGAGCTTGCACTGTAATAAATAAGCGCATTATTCTTTCTGTCTCCATAAAGTTCGATCTGATATCCTTTGACTATCCCTGATTGTGTTTGCTCATTGGCTGCAGAAAGAGTGGCTGTCCCTTTTTCTCCAAGCATTATTTCTGAAATCACAGAATATTGATTCCATTGAGGGACACCGGCAACAATTTCTGTATCCTTGTCTGCTTGAAGAAAAACACTACCTGATTGAGGATCTTCCACCATCTTCAAAAGGCCAGAAACACTCCAACCGGGTGAAACGGATTTATCAAAACTATTTATATCAAGTTTTGTAATGATCCCTGCAGGAATTTTCTGCCACCATATATTTTTTGAAAACAATTCAGAAGATATTGAAAAAAATAGAAAAATAAACAACAGGGCAATTGTCTTTTTCATGAAAACCTCCTTTTTAGTGTTGTTTTATCATTAAACATCCTGACAGTCAAGGAAAGTTTCTATACTCATTGATCCTGATTTCAAAAAATAAAGATTTAGATTTTTTCAAAAAAAACCTGCTTTATTCAATGAAAATTTTATTGAATGAAGGGGTTCTTTTTGATTTTCTGCTGCATAAATCAATCTGGCCCATTCCAGTAACAGGTTGATAAACCCCATCGAATTCAGGGTCACAGTATTTTAAAAACCATTCTCCAAGAATATGTCTCATTTCTCTCTCAGTCTTTTCAAATCCACAGACACCAGAAAGATTTTTTTCTTCATTCGGATCTGATTCAAGGTCATAAAGTTCATCAGGTCCATAGGGATATCTGCGCACATATTTCCACTTTTTTGTCCGGATCATCCTGACAGGGCCATATTCATCAAAAACCACAACAAAATCTCTTGATACAGCCCGGTTTCCTTTTAATGCTTCTGCAAAGCTTTTTCCACACAGATATTTCTCTCTCGGCATTTTGAGTCCAAGATAACCAAGAAGTGTGGGCATAAAATCATACTGAGACACAAGCATCTTATTAACCTTTCTGACTGGAATTGTCCCGGGCTGAGAAAAGATACATGGTATTTTCACTGATTCCTCAAACATATTGAGCGGAAATGTGGCATTTCCCTTTCCAAATACTCCATGGTGCCCCATGTTCATTCCATTATCACTCATGAAAATTATCAATGTTTTTTTCCGCAAATTGTTCTCTTCAATCCATTTCAGAATTCTACCAATGTTTCTGTCCATTTCTTCGATTGCAGTAAAATAACCACTGAGATATTCTCTTCTGGTCTTTTCATCATTGACAGGAATATTTAGTCTTTTAATCCAGGAGGGTCTCTTTTCAACCTGATAGGGGACAGAATTGAAACTGCATTCCCTGTAGTATCTGTCAAAAGTTTCTTTCGGATGGTTCTGTCTTGTCCAGGGTGAATGCGGCGCAGTGTAGTGAATACTTAGATAAAAAGGATTACTTTTTCTTTTTGCCTTTTCCAGGAATTCAAGAGCATTGTCAGTAATTACATCTGTGATATAACGTGGCTCAATATATGGCTTCTTGTTTTTTATCATTACTGCCCCAAAATAATCCGACCCACCCTTTGGAAAAACTCTCCAGAATTTAAATCCTTTTTGAGGGTGATGACCATCGCCTAAATGCCATTTTCCACTTATTCCGCAATAATATCCATTTTCAGTCAGGTAGTCAGTATAACCAGGAATGCCTTTAAGATATTGAATCAAGTGGTTGCTCTGTGACTCATATTTTTTGATTGTGTTTCCTGCTGCAATCCAGTCATGGATTCCATGAGCAGATGGCATTCTTCCTGTTAGAAGTGTTGCCCTTGCAGGAGAACAAACAGGACTTGCACAGAAAAAATTCTCAAATCTCATCCCTGTTTTTGCAAGAACATCAATATTGGGTGTTTGCACTTCTTTGTTTCCGGCACATCCCATTGCCCAGTATCCCTGGTCATCTGATAGTATCAATATCACATTGTTTTTTCTGTCCATATGTCATCTCTGTTTTGGATTTGCATCAATAGGATTATATGATAAATTAACACAGACAAAAAGGGGGTAGCATTAATATTCAGGAACTTGAAGGATTTTCTCCTTGCCTGTGGTTTTACGATGCCAGGGGTCAATTAAAAAATCATGTTTATTCAAGATCTGAAGAAGCATTTCTAAAGGGAGAGAAAAAACATCAGGAAATAAAAACTCTGGAAGATTTAAAAAAATGGCAGAAATTTATCAGAAAATCATTCATCAACAATATCGGCGGTCTTCCTGATTCTGATTGTCCGCTCAATCCAGAAATTACTGGCACAATTAGAGAAAAAGGACTCACGATTGAAAAAATCATATTTCAGTCAAGACCTGGTGTCTATGTGACTTCAAACTTATATCTACCCGAAAATATAGATAGACCAATTCCTGTTATACTTTTTCTTTCAGGACATGATGAACAGGCAAAACATTGTACAGGATATCAATTCGTATGCAGATGTTTCGTTCAGGCAGGTCTTGCAGTTTTTTCAATCGACCCGATAGGCCAGGGAGAAAGAAAAAGTTATTATGAACCTGTTGCAGAAAGAACAACAATAAATTGGGGAGTACCTGAACACGATTATGCGGGCACTCAAACACTCTTAATAGGAGATTGCATAGCAAGATATTTTGTTCATGATGCAATGAGGGCTATCGATTACCTTGCAACAAGAAAGGAGATAGATATTAAGAAAGTAGGTGTAACCGGACACTCAGGAGGAGGAACGCAAACATCTTTAATGATGATATGTGATGAAAGAATTGCTGCTGCTGCGCCAGGTACATTTATAATGGATAGACAATCTTATATGCTTTGCGGTGGTTCTCAAGACGCTGAACAGATATGGCCAGAAATGACAGCAATCGGTTTTGACCATCAGGATATCCTTTTAATGATGGCACCAAAACCAGTACTTGTTCTTGCTGTAAGCTACGATTTTTTCCCTATCGAAGGAACAAGAAACACTGTTGAAAAAGTAAAAAGATTCTGGAAAATGGCAGGAAAACCTGACAACATCAGAATTTTTGAGGATGCCTGTACCCATAAATATTCAGTCAATCATGCAATTATTGCCACAGAATTTTTCTCAGAATTTCTTTCGGGTAATAAATTCACACCTGACACATCAGGCATTTCTACCATTTCACCTGAACTGCTCTGGTGTACGAAAAACGGTCAGGTTCGCAGTTATAAGAAACACACAAGAGCAGTATACGAAGAAAACCTTGAAAGATATCAGAACATCAAAAAGCAACGAAAAAAAATCAATAAACAACATGCTCTTGGGTGGTTGAAGGAAAAGGTTTTTGCTCACAGGAAAATATGCGAGTTGAACCCGAGATTTTATCTATGCGAACCAGTTGAAGAATTTGATGTTGAAATGTGTTTATGGTGGTCTCAGGAAGGTATTTTTAACAATGCTTTCTTATTCAGGCTCTGTACTTTTAGAAACAAAAATTTACCGGTTATCATAGCGCTCTGGGATGGTGGTACAAACAATATCCAAAGCCATATAAGCTGGATAAGAAAACAGTGTAACAGGGGATATGCAGTTTTAATTCTTGATGTCACCGCGACCGGTTCAATATCTCCAAATCAAATTGGTGGAAGAACAAATGAAGAGCCACGCGGAACAATACATAAGTTTAATGACGACCTTTTATGGCTTGATGATAGCATCGCTGCAATGCGGGTATTCGATGTTATACGTACTTGCGATATGATCGAGTCCTGGCCGGGTCTTGAAAAGAATAATATCTCGTGCTATGCATCTGGATACATGGGATTGTATGGAAGACTCGCTGCGTTAATTGAGTCAAGGATTAAAAAGGTTGTTATAAAAGATGGCATTAAATCTTTTTCAGAAATTGTCGAAAACAGATACTACGACCAGCATAATGTGAGGAGTATTGTGATTCCTGAAATACTTAAATACTTTGATCTTGATGAATTTGAAAAGGAGGGAATGTGGATAAAATAGTTGAGGACAAAATCAAAGGATGTCTTGTGGGTGCTTATATTGGTGCTGAACTTGGATTTTTAAGATGGATTAAGCCAGAAGTTTTACAGGTTCAAAGTCCTGAAGAAATGCTGAACAAGAAACTGGAACCTGTATTTGAATATCACGAACAGGAAAAAAGGATAAACTTCAGGAAGATGACTCCTTTTATTGACGCAGGAATAAGGGCGTATCTGAAATATCAGCACAGAGTTACACCTGAAGAATTCGGGGAGATTATTAAAAATGACTCGTCTCTTTCAGGACCTGTTTTCAACTGGGATGATATTCATACTGTACAGGAATTATTAAAAGAAGGAACCAACCCGAGAATTTCGGGTCTTGGGATTGTTCCAACAGCAAATATCTGTGTTTCAATGCCTGCTGTTGGAATATACCATGCAGCAGATCCTGAATACGCCTATCTTGATGGTGTGGAAATTGCTTCTGTTGTTCAGTGCAGGAAGGGCGCTGATTGGGCAGGTTTATGCGCTGCAATGATTGCTGGCTCACTCAGTAATCAGGTTTCTGCAGAAGAAACCATTGAGAAAATTTTAAGGATTGCCCACACAAATGCAAGGGATGTTTTTTATCAGATGAATAAAAAGGTACGCGGTGGCTTACATATGGCTGCATCCAACCAGAAAGAATTTCTTGCCTGGTGGTATTACAACGGCGGATATAATCCAGAAAGATTGATTTTTAATCCACTTGAATTTATCCTGCCACTGCTACCTGTCTATGGTGATAAACCAGAGCAATTATTTGCTCTAATAAATATCCCATACAATGCTGGTTGCCATATTATATCTCCGATTGCTGGTGCAATTGCAGGAACACTTCATGGATATAAAATTTTTCCTGAATCATGGCTCAAATGGGCAATGCCTGTTGCTGAAAAATGGTTTCCAGTAATCGAAGTTCTTGAAAAAAGGCTAAAAAAGGAAAAAACCATTGTTTCAGATGTTGAAAAGCTCACTCAATCAGACAATTCTGAGTCGAACAGACTTTTCGACAAAATCTATGGATGTGTCCTTGCAGGTGCAATTGGAAATGCAATGGGTTCTCCAGTCGAATGCTGGTTTGACTGGGAAATTGACCAGAAATACCCTGGGGGAATCAAGACAGTACTTGACCCCAGAAGATTAGAGTCAGAGGATGATAATCAGATGGCAATGTTACTTCTGGAAACATATATTGAAAGACAGGGTCTTCCTGTAACGGCAAGACACTTTGGCGAGATGTGGAAAAATAAACTTAATCGTGATCATTTCTATGCACTCTGCATGGGAAATGCATATAATCTCATTGTATCTGGATGGGACCCAAGAATTACCGGACACTGGAGTGTTGTTACAGGTTCAACTGTGATGTGTATGGAACCTGTAGGAATGTATCATATTGGAGATAGCGAATATGCCCAATTTGATGCGAAAGCAATCTCATATATGTATCAGAGAGGGCTTGATGTTACAGCAGCAGAAATACTTGTGGCTGCTGTTTCAGAAGCACTCACTCTGGATGCAACAGTTGAAAGTGTCTGCAAACATGCATTGAAAGCAGCGCCTTCTTCACCGCTCAAAACATTTGATAAAAGGGATGTGAAAAGTTGCAGGGAATATCTTGAAAAGTGTCTTGATATTGCTTCAAGATATGATGATGTTCTTAAAGTAAGAAAGGAGCTGCGAGAAAAATGTCTTTTTTACCACCCGATAGATCCGCTTGAACTTCTGGGTCTTGCCCTCGCAATGTTTTATATAGCAAAAGGAGATGTGAAACAGGCAGCGATAGGCGGGACAAATATCGGTAGAGATTCAGATACAATTGCAGGAAGGGCTGCAATGTTATCAGGTGCATTGAGTGGAACAAAATCAATTCCTCAAGAATGGCTGAGACTTTTCAAACCAGAAGTCCTTGAGAAAATTAGACAAAACTGTGAATCATTTGTAAAATTTGTTGTTTCTGGAAGAACAAATAGATTGAAGAACCGAATAAAACTTATTCAATAAAAAGGGAAACAAATGACAGACAGAGAAAGATTTTGTAATGTAATGGAATTCAAGCAGGTTGATAGAGTGCCGAATTATGAATTAGGTCTCTGGGGACAAACAATAAAAAGATGGCAGGAAGAAGGGCTGCCTCAAGATTCTTTATACTTTAGCTGGTTTGAGGGAGAACCTTATTTTAATATAGACAGGCGAGCTTTTGCGCCTATAAACACTGGAATGATACCTGGTTTTGAATATAAGGTAATTGAAGAAGATGAAAGAACAATTACAGTAAGACACGAGAATGGAATAGTGACAAAGGCATTAAAAGAAGGTACGGTCAGAGGAACGAGGATGAGTATGGACCAGTATATCTCATTTCCTGTGATTGACAGAAAAAGTTTTCAGGAAATAAAAAAAAGATATGACCCGAACTCTCCTGTACGATATCCACTGTGGTGGGATGAAATGGTAAAAATGTGGAAAACAAGAACATATCCACTCTGTCTTTTGACAAATGCTTCCTTTGGTCTGTATTCTCAACTTCGCAGATGGGTGGGAACCGAAAACATATCATACATGTTCTATGATGACCCTGAACTTGTTGAGGAAATGATTGATTTCAATACAAATTTCCTGCTTACTCTTGTTGAAAAAGCACTCAATCAAATAGATTTTGACTATTTCAATTTTTTTGAGGATTTTGCAGGCAAAGGTGGTCCCTTGATATCGCCTCAAATATTCGAAAAATTCTTCATGCCATATTACAAAAAAATCATTGAACGATTCAAAAAAGCAGGAATAAGATATTTCTGGCTCGATAGCGATGGAAATTGTGAGGTCTTAATACCTCAAATGATTGAATGTGGAATTACATGCTTATGGCCACTTGAGCAAGCATCTGAAATGGATCCCGTTAGACTGAGAAAAAAATTTGGAAAAAACATTTCATTTGCGGGTGGTATAGACAAAAGGGTTCTTGCAATGGGCAAAAAAGAAATTGAAAAAGAGCTTTACTCCAAAATTCCATTCATGATTGAATCCGGTGGTTATATTCCCACCATTGACCATACAATTCCACCTGATATACCACTTGAAAATTTCATCTATTACCTTGAATTAAAGATGAAGCTTCTTTGCGGATGAGGGTTACCTGTCTCTTCCACCTGACCTGCGGCCGGGTGCGTCAGATGATGGACGAGTAGTTGTAGATTCTGAACCGGAATTATCGCTTCTTCTCCAACGTGGGCCTGTGTCTGTAGAAGATGGTGGCTGAAACATTGCTGGTGGCGTTGAAAACTGACCGATTGAACCTGTATCTGGTCTCTGAAAACTGGTTCTGAAGTTCTGCATGATTGTCTGGCTTTCTGCGATCTGGGATTGGTACTCCTGATTATCCTGAAGAACCTTCTGCAAAAGTGTTTGCCTCTGTTGATACAGTTCTCTTATCTGCTGGTCAATATCCCTTATCCTCTGGTCCTGCGCTGCCTGCCTTTCAAATGTAGCAAGCCTCATTGTATCAGAAGCCTGAAAATCTCCTGATGCTATCTTTTGTTTCAGTTGCTGATACTCAAAATTATCCGCAAGTATTTCATCAATCAATGCCTTCCTTTTTTTCTGAAGTTCATTGATCCTGTCCATTATTGCTTTGAGTTCTGGATTCTGCTGTGAGGTATCATCTTCTATTTTTCTCATTGCAGTACGAATCTCCTGCAACCTTCTTATTGATTGTTCCCTTTCTTCTCGTGAAAGATCCTGTTGTTTTACCGGTTGTGACTGTGGTGGAGTTTTTATATTTGTTTCACCTGCAACTCCTGAAGAAAGATGGATAATTTCGAATTCTTCAAGGTTTAATTGAGATTGAAAAACATCTGATTGTTGTTGAGCTTGTACCATAAAACCAAAGAATAATATTAACAGAACCGCGGGCATTTTTCTCATTTCTACCCCCTGCCTTTTTTAACCATTAGACATTGTATTACATGAATAGGTTTACTGCAAAAGAAAAAAGGGCTGAAAAGCATCGTTCAGCCCTTTTTCAATCATATCCTGATTACTTCTTCGGTGCCTCTTTTGGCATTGCTTCCTTGGGCGGAGGTGGTGGCATCAATTCCTGAAGTTGTTTTTTTAATGCCTGGTATTCTTCGTTTTTCTCAAGAAGAATCTCGAGTCGCGCTTTTCGCTGTTTTTCAAGCTCCTGCATCTGTGTTGTAATCTTCTTTAACTCTTCGTCCTGAGTAGTAACCTGTCTTTCAATGGCTCTCATTTTTGCCATTATCTCGCCTGCCTGTTTTTTCTTTGCTGCAATTTCTTCCTGGCTCGGTGCTGGCTGGCCTGCCTTTTCCTGGGCGTGCAATTTTAACCCGTAACCAAACAATATGGCTGCTGCTATCATCAACGCTATCAGATATCTCATAATTTCACCTCCTTTCAAAAAACTATTATCCTTAGATTAATACCCTCTGTCAAGGTTTATTCTCCTTACTATTAAGTTTGTTTATCAAATATACAAAATACCTGATATTCTTCTCAACCTTTTCTCCTGATTTTGCAATTATAACTACAATATCCACTCCTTTATTTTCACAAACATCTGCAATTTCAGAAACAACGGTATCTATATTCTGTTCTGTTTCATTTTCGAAATCAAATTGAGGCGGATGAAGCGTTATCTGAAGATATGTATATGGTAATGCTGCTTTCAGGTTTTTCATGGTACCTCTAACATATCTTGTCTGCATAAAAATAATTTTTTCTCTATTTGGATATTTTGCCCAAACTTCATAAAGATGGGATGAAGGACCACATGAATGCAAATTGCAAAAAAGATTGCCATATTTTTCAACAAGTTTCATATCAAAACCCATTGCATATTTCTCATACAACCCTGGTGAAAGCATACATGAAAAATCGCCACCAAAAGAACTTATTCCATTAAACTGTTTGATTCCATAGAAATCGTGCAAAAATTCAGTAAAGCCTGTGCTTAGCTTAAAACAAAACTCAAGCATTGTGCTGCTTAATTCAGGGTCTGAAGCAAGGTAAATAAAAAAATCCTCTGTACCCCATAAGAAATGACCAATATCTATGAAGGAGAAAAATGTTGCAAATCTAACCCTCGTTCCATTAAATGTTCTATGCCAGACAACAAATTCTTCTGAATGAGGATATTTATTTCTTTTTGCAAGTTTCTCATTATACTCAATCATCTTTCTTATTAATGGTTGATCCTGCCATACAGGAATTTTCAAACTTCGCACTGCCTCAGGTGAATTCGCCCATTTTAGAGGTGGCTTTGTTCTATCAAACCAGAACATACTTTCCTGTTCATCCCATCTCGGTCCATCTGCACCATAAGCCATACCACATACATATCTTGGGTCTGGCGCAAGATAATAATATTCTGGTTTTGGGTCTGGATTGCCCAGACCTATATCTGAAAATTTTTCATAAAGTTTCTTATTTGTAGTAATTGAAATTTCAACGAGTTTATCAGGATCTGTCTCCCAGGGATTCGGACTTTTTATTCCAAATTCCCTTTCGTACCATTGTGAAGTAAAACTAACTACCGGCTTTATAGAACCCATATTCTTATTCCTTTGTTCTATTCGGTGTCATTAGCATTTACTTATTTACCAGGCATAGGCCTCTGGTGCTTCTCCACCCGGGCCAGGAAATATCTCATCAAGTTCTTTCAACATCTCGGTATCAAGATTTATATCAGTTGCGTGTATCGCATTTTCCAGCTGCTGAACTGTTCTTGGACCGATAATGGGCGCTGTAACAACAGGATTGTGCAAAAGCCATGCAAGCGCAACCACTCCAGGTTCTTCTCCAATTTTTTTGCAGAGTTTTTCAAATCTTTCAATTTGATGCTTCTTCTCTTGATAAGTTTTCAAAATTTCCTTATCTGAACGTCTGCCATCTGCTTTTTTTTCAAGTCCAGCAAGAAGTCCACCCGCAAGCGGACTGTATGGAATAAAACCCAATCCATAATAACGACAGGCAGGTAACACTTCAAGTTCCACAGTTCTGTTTGTTAGATTGTAAATGCTCTGTTCGCTTACAAGCCCTGCAAGTCCACGTTTCCATGCTTCCTGACAGGCAGTTGCAATATCCCAGCCAGCGAAATTACTTGAACCAACATAAACAATTTTTCCTTGATTTATCAGAGAACCAAATGCCTGCCATATTTCATCCCATGGACATTCTCTATCAATATGATGCATCTGGTATATATCTATCCAATCTGTCTGTAATCTTTTCAGACTGTTTTCACAATGTTTTTTTATTTTCATCGCTGAGAGACATCTGCTATCCGTGTTTGGCTCTGGTCTATTTTCCTTTCGCTTCACAGGGTTATATACCTTTGTTGCAAGGACCACTGCCTGCCGTCTTCCACCACCCTGCGCAAACCATCTTCCGATTATCAGTTCAGTATCTCCTTGTTGTCCTGACCAACCATAAACATCGGCAGTATCAAAAAAATTGATACCAAGCTCTAAGGCACGGTCCATTATTTTGAAACTATCCTTTTCAGAAGTATACCAGCCAAAATTCATCGTGCCCAAACAGATATTGCTCACAATAACTCCATGCTTTCCAAGACGTCTATACTTGATAGCCATATCTCTCCTTTTTTAAGTTTTGTTAACCTTTATTTCAGCAGTTTTTGGAAATTTGTCAAATCTCGCATGGGTGTTTTATAATAAAAGTGTTCATGAATAAATATTATAAGACTGGATGCAGATTTCAAAAAGAGAATAATGAAAAAAGTTCCTCTCTCAAAACCAGAACCGGATATTAAAAATTTTGTTGATGTGATAACCGGGAAAAAAATTCCTGAAAGACCCCCACTTATTGAACTTTTTCTGGATTACGAAGTTGTAAGGGAAATCTCAAAGAATGTTCTTGGCAGAGAGTGGGTTGAACCCGGAGATAGTATAGAAACGCAGAAGAAATACTTTCTTAATAGCATTGAAGTGTATTACAAAATGGGATATGACTTTTACAGAATTACTGGCGCTATTGGGCTTGCATTCCCGGGAAAAACAAGACAGGGAACAGACACTGCGATTCTATCCAAAGGTACAAGGCATTGGGCCGAAGAAAAACAGGGGCCTATTTCAACCTGGGAAGATTTTGAATCATACCCTTGGCCTGACCCAAAAAAGTTTGACTACTGGTACTATGATTTCATTTCTAAAAATATCCCTGATGGAATGGGAATACTGGTCTGCCCATCAAGTGGCTTTCTTGAAATTCCGCTTGATACCCTCTTTGGTTACGAAAACCTCTGTTATCTGATGTATGATAAACCCGATCTTGTCTCTGCTGTTTTCAGAAAGGTTGGAGAAATTTTATATACCTATTATGAACATGTTATTGGTCTTCCAAAACTCGCGGGTTTCTTTCAGGGAGATGATATGGGTTTTAAAACAGGAACCCTTGTTCAGCCTGAATTTTTAAGAACACATGTTCTCCCATGGCATAAGAAACTTGCAGAGCTTGCCCACAAAAATAATCTGATATATCTGCTGCATGCCTGCGGAAATCTTGAACAGATTATGCCTGATATTATCAATGATGTAAAAGTTGATGGTAAACACTCCTATGAAGACGAAGGTAACCCAGTAATTGAAGCAAAGAAAAAATATGGAGATAGGATTGCTATTCTCGGAGGAATTGATGTTGATAAACTTGCTCGATATGAAGAAAATGACTTGAGAAAACACATAAAAAATATTCTTGATGTCTGTATGCCTGGTGGAAGATACTGCCTGGGATCAGGCAACACTGTGACAAATTATATACCGATACAGAATTACTTTGCAATGGTTGAAGAAGGCCTGAATTACTGTGGATGAGTTCTAAGTGAAAATATTACACCCGCTATAATCAAAAACCCACCCAGAATCGTCGCCACACTTATGGATTGTTTTAAAATTATAATCGCCAAAAATGCTGTTGTGAGAGGTGCTAAAAATTGAATAATTCCAGGGATTACTGTCTTCAATCTATTTATTGAATAAAACCAGAGAGTAAAACCAATCCCGGCAGGAACAATACCAAGATAAACACTGATCAATATATTTTTGAGATTAAGATGCAATGGTATCCTGAGCAGAAGAATTGCAATGGCAAGCATTATCGTACCGAATAAAGATGACCAGAGAGTGCTCAAAGTCGCTCCATATTTTTCAATAATACCAGCCCTTTTCCCCCACACAGAATAAAAAGCCCAGCAAAAAGATGCACACACTGCAAGGAAGTTTCCCATCAGACTTGAATGAGAAATTTTACCAAAATCGCCCTGTGTAAAAATTAACCAGCAACCAGTAATTCCTATAAAGAGTCCGGCAAGTTCAAAAATTCCTATCTTTTCACGCAGTAAAAAAAATCCAAGTATCCCTATAATAAATCCATTTGCATTCATCAACAAACTTGTTATTGTAGAATCTGTAAGCTGCAGGGAATAAAAAATAAACAAGTTCATTCCAAAGATACCTGTGGCACCAAGCAATAAAAAATTGGGTATATCTTTTCTATCCAGAAAAAATTTTCCTGATACAGAAAGATGATAAAAAAACAGAAATACACTTGCCGAAACAAATCTAAAAAAAGCAACAAGTATTGGATGAAACCCTGATGCAACAGCAATCTGGCCAAAAACAAATACAGTTCCCCACGACATAGCAGCAAAAATTCCTGCAAGAAGGGCTTTTTTATTCATTTGCTATTTCAGGATATCTTTTATTTTAAATGGCACACCCTTTTTTGCAGACATCCAGACTGCTTCTCCCATTGCTACAGCATAAGCACCTTCAATACTCCCTGCGCACAGCCCCAATTTTTTTGATTCTTCTGTTGGAGATACAAAAATATCATGTTTGATAACATGGTCAGAACCACCGTGTCCACCAGGAACAACAGGAATATCATGAACCTGTCTTGTACCGAATAATGGAATATATGTAACTGTCTGCCTTTCTGGCTTCGGAAACGGACATCTATCAGAGGAAGTATTTATGTGCATTGTCTCGATCCTGCCACCTGTACCATTTATACCAAGAATATATCCTTCCCATGGTGTTGATGCATTGAATGAATATGTCATACTCGCACCGCTTTTATATCTAACAACAACTGAATAGGTATCTTCAATATCTATGTCTTCATCATAGTAATTTAACTCTTTTGGATACTGAATCTTGTACGGCAGAAAAAATGTATCTTTGATTACCTTTAGACTTGCTGGTTCTGGTAATGGAATTGTTTCACCTTCCCATTTTAAGTAATATGGGCATCTTTTCTGAACTTCTTCGTTATTCAATCTTCTTTTTGATTTTTTCTGTGGATTAAAAGGACTATTCGGACCAAAATAGTTCAGGGCACCAAAAGCAAATACTGTTTCAGGGATATCATCTATGAGCCAGTTAATAAGGTCAAAATGGTGACATGACTTGTGAACACTGAGACCACCTGAAAATTTGCGGCTCCTATTCCATCTTTTGAAATAACTTGCTCCATGGAACGTATCAAGATTATAGACAAACTCAATATTTGTAATTTTTCCAAGTGCACCATCAAGAATTAATTTTTTTATATACTTATGTGCAGGCGTGTATCTATAATTGAAAGCAACTATCACCCTGCCTTTACTTTTCTTTTCGGCATCAATGACCTGTTTTGCCTGTTTTCCAGTGATGGTCATTGGCTTTTCGACAATTACATCGAGATCATGTTTCAATCCCGCTATTGTGTATTCTGCATGCGTATAGTCAGCACCAGCAACAATTAAAGCGTCTGGTTTTGTTTCCTTTATCATTTTTTCAAATTCCTCAGGGAGATATGCCGGAATAATGGTCTTCTGTCTCTGGTTGAAAATCTTTATTCTTTCAGTATCAATATCAAGTGCAGCCACCACTTTACCATATTGACTGAAATCACCATATTCTGTCAGTCCTGGTACACCGATAAGAGGTACAACATACTGAGCAATCGCCCTTGCACTGAATCCACAGATTGCATATCTTTTCATTTTTCACCTCTATTTTTGATTTATTGTGAAATTTTTAAAATCTTGTATAGTTTATTTTTTTTTCCTTTGATGTCAATTAAGAAAACAAAAGTACTTATGCTATCATAAATTTTATGGAAAAAATTTTTTCAAAAATTGAAAAATCTTTTGACGTAGAAAGATGGAAGAAACTTGCCTGTAAAATTTATGAAATTGAGAAAAATTTTTGTTATCGTGATTTCAGAAAAAGCGCAATTTTTTGCAATAACGAACTTGAATGTTCTGGTGCAAAAAAGGTCGAACTGATTAAACTTAACGCAGATGGTAGGACAGTGTATGGTGATTTTATCATGCCTCAGGCATGGAATTTCGAATTTGCAAAACTTGAAATTGTTGAACCTGATGCATTAAAAGGAAGAGTAATCGCAGACACCTCAATACATCCATTTCACATTGCAAATCGTTCCTGCAGAATAAAGGAAAATATCTTTGAAGTAGTTGACATAAAGGATATATCTGAGCGCAGTAATCTCATCGGATGCTTTGTTTTCTGTGGAAACATTCACCCACGAGAATGCAGAAATGATATAGAAAAAACAGGTGCGATAGGTATTATTTCTTCGTTCTCAAAAGCACCTGATATAAAGGATGGAATTTTCTGGGTAAACGGATGGGTGAAAAATTCAGGTTGGTACCATACAAAACAGGATAGAAAAATGGCCTGTTTTTCCATAACACCTGAAGATGGTAAATATCTTCAAAGCCTTCTTGACAAAGGACCGGTTAAAATTAGAACAGTAGTTAAAAGTAATACCTATGATGGTCATATTTATTCAATTACAGGACTGATTCCTGGTAAAACGGAAAAGGAGATGTGCATACTCGCGCATCTCTATGAACCAATGCTAACTGATAATGCAACAGGGGTTGCAGGAATTATTGAACTGTGCAGGGTTTTTAATAATTTAGTTAAAAAGAATGAATTCATTCCGGAATTTGGCATTAGATTTCTGTTCTCGATGGAAAGATATGGAATGATGGAATTCTTTGAAAAGAAACACAATGTTGTTTATGGTTTTAATGTTGATAGCATCGCTGATGATATTGTTAAAACCGGCTCACTTCATTACACATTTTATGGAAGTCCGTTTAATGTCCCTTTTTTTGGGGACTGGATATTTGAAAAAATACTCAATGATTTTTTTAACTACCCCTGGAAGAAAAAATTGCCTGCTTATGAAGATGATACCTTTATCTCTGATTCCGCTATTAGCATTCCTACTGGATATTTTATTTCACATCCAGGCAAACTTCATCATAATTCGTATCTGGCTGAAACAGTAAACTGGCAACAGGGAAAACAAGCCATTTTAGCAATCGGGACATACATTATGGCACTGACATCTCCCTTAAAAAGCAATTACTCTGTATTTATTGAATATGCTGCAAAAAAGGAATTTTTCTCATACCTCAAGCATCTATCTTCAAATATCGCCAAATCTATTGAAGAATTTACCTCTAAACAGATGAAAGAAAGGATTGAATATTTTGCGGATTATTTAAAGAAAAAATATCTTTCTGCAAAGCCATTTGGAATTGAATGCCAAAAAACTCTTTTAAAGGAAATTGATGAGATAACCAGGAAATTTCTCAAGAAAGTCAATTCAGGATTTCCTATTCTGGCTGAAAATATTAGCTTTCCTTCAAGGGAAGAAAGGAAAGCTCAAAATATAGTGATTACCAGAAGAAAGCCAGTTTTCATCTTCTCACTTGCGGGCATCCCTCATAAGAAAAGAATCCATCCACCTGAAGGATTTCATCACATTATTAATAGGGTTGATGGGAAAAAAGATTTATGTCAGATTTTCAAAGAGGTAGATTTTGAAAGAGAAATCTACAATCTTAATACACTTGACGAGCAGGAAAAGAAAACATTGAGAAAGTATATTGAATATCTTGCAGATTATGATTATCTTGAATTCAAATACAAAACCATTGTTTCAAAGCATGATATAAAGAAAGCATTAGAAAAACTCGGGATAAAAAAAGACGATAAAATAGTAGTCCATGCCTCTCTTTCTTCAATAGGGTTTGTCAGGGGAGGTTCAAAAGCAGTGTGTGAGGCACTGATGGAACTTGTGGGTAAAAATGGTATCCTGATGATGCCTTCCTTCAATCATGGAACGATTTTTGAAAAAAATCCTGATTCCTGTTTTTCACCACTTGAAACAGAAACAATAAATGGCTCAATACCACAGACATTCTGGAAAATGAAAAATGTGTACAGATCCTTGAATCCAACACATTCCTTTGCTGTCTGGGGCAAAGATGCAAAAGAATTTGTAAGGGATCATCATAAAGTTTTAACCATGGGAAAAGGAAGTCCTCTGGAACTTCTTGAAAGAAATGGTGGTAAAATTGTTTTGATTGATACATTAGACGCAAATACCTTTCATCATGTGGTTGAAACAACAAATAATGTTCCTTGCCTTGGTAAAAGAACAGAACAATATCCTGTCAAACTTCCTTCTGGCAGGATTGTTCAAGTGAGAACATGGTCATGGCGGAATGGAGTGTGTGAAATAACTGATAGGGTTGTATATCTAAAATACATGATTAAACAAAATCTTTTGAAAACAGGAAAACTTGGAAATGCAGATGTTTTTGTAATTGATATGAAAATATGCAGAAATGTCATTGAAAAATTTTTGAAAGGTAAAATTAAAGGATATCTCGGATGTCAATTTTGCAATATTAAACCCGTGGTCAACAAGTGGACCGTTGAAAGCGATTGGGATGAGGAGAAAGAAATGGTAAAAGAAAATACAACTGCATTTGTTGATGACTATAATCCTGTGTGTTTTTAACTAAAATTATGGAAAAGTTCTTCAACGGTTTTTAAGGCATTATCTTCAAATCTTTTTTTCATAATGTCCCATTCAAGGGCATGCCTGTAAAGCGTAATCTGAGCAATCTTTTTCGTGATTATTGAATTCCTATATGATTTTAGGTGCTGCGTATTTAAGATTTTGAGAATTTTTTTTATCCCGAGAATTTCTATAAGTGTTTCTGGAACATATGACTCAATAATTTTTTCAACAAGATTTCTCTTTTTTAAAATTTTTGTCAATTGATTATAAAGAATTGCTTGCAGTTCAAATAACATCTCACTTGTTTCCGTACTCAACAGATGCAATGGTTTTTTTGTTTTTTCTCGTAACGCAATCAACATTTCTGTTTCCGCAATAGCATTTTTTTCAATAATTGAAAATACAGATTTCACCAAGTCCATCCTAGTTCTTTGATCCCAAACAAGAAATTTTTCATACTCATCACCGAGGAGAAAAGAGGGAAGAACCTCTGCTATTGAACTGCTTGTAACTCCACCTTTATTTGCAGAAGAATCCCTTATTTGCAGAATCCCCTTCTCTGCAATAAAATCCCTTGCAGTATCATCAAAAAATACATTTGCTCCTTCCACAATAATCTTCAGTTCTCTAAATAATTCTATAAAAGAGTCTACATTGTTCGCATTGATTGTATCCTTAAATCCACCGCACGGAATAAAAACATTAATACTTGCCTTTTCGATAAATTTTCTCATACTTGTATCCGAAAGGAAATTTCTGTGAAAGAACGTTCCATCTTCTACAATGGTGCCATCAGATAATTTATATTGCTGTTTTATTCGTGGAACTCTGAACCCAGCGGAACTGATTTTATCTCCGGGATAGGCAAGGCTATTTAGTCGGGGTCTCGTATGTCTTGCCAAAGCAATTTTCATCAACTCTTTTTTATCAAGACCATCAGGATCAAAAAGCACACTACCACTATCAATAATTAACTTAATTTTTCCCTTGAAAGATTGTATCTGATTTGCACCGAGGTCTCCATCAGGTCCACCGGTCATCATCAAATTTACTTGTTCTTCTTCCATTCCAGTGTATTTGAGAAGGGTTCTCAAGCAAGCCATAACTGATGTTGTCGTCATACCACTGGTATAGATATTGCCACCAATAATACTGTAGATTTCATCGGTATTTTTACTTTTAAGAATTTTTTCTCCTTCAATAATGAGATGTGTTCCATCAATTTCTCCGAATAGCCCAAAAACCCTTTTATCCATGGTCAGTCCAAATGCATCATGCGGAATTCCAGTTGATTTACCTGTAGTGATTGTCCTCCAATATCTATATTTTCTTTGCCTTGCAAGCTCTGCAATAATATCCATAAAGTGTCCTGTTCCTTCATCGGGTCCAAAAAAAACAATTTCGCTTTTCCCATAATAATCCACTATTTCATCCGAAGGTAAAATCAGGTCGAGTATGCCATTTGCAAAATCTAATATGGCCTCAAGTGCATCCGGAGCATATTCCGGATAAGGCACGATAACTCCTTTTGCACCACTTTCAGCAATATCTTTATGTTTGAGTCGCTGAGCAACTGGACCGAGTGCATAGTTCAGCAGTGGCATATTATCAAGCTCTGTTTCGTAATTGTTTCTTGTTATTCTTATCAACCTTATCCCGCCGCGACTTATTTCTTCTGCCCGCATATATGTTGCAATCGAATAAAAACCAACCACAAAAAAGACACTTTCAACTTTTTTTTCAAAAACAATAGGGTCCAAAATTCTATTAGTAAATTTGAAGGCAAAAGAGCGTTTCTTTGTCTGGTAAAAATTTGTTTTCAACAACTCTGTTATAATCTTACTCATGAACAAAAATATGTCAGCTGCTGTTGTATCATCAACAAGCGCAACTTTAACATCCCTTTCATAAGATTTCAATTCAGGGTATATTTTTTCTATTGATAGTTTCTCTCTTGAAGGATTAAATCTTTTATCGAAAATAGAAAATATTCGCTTTATAAAATGTGGATTCTGTTTTATCGCTGACATTATAATAGAACGGGTATATTCGGCTCTATTAGACTCAAAAATTCTTTTGGCAAAACCATCTCTTAATTGTTTTTCTTTAAGATCTTTCATAATCCGGCGATCTATTATTTCATCCTTGTGAATAAATGTGTGTACAAAAACAGCAGCAAACATTGAAAAAATGTATTCATAAAAAGAGAAGTAACCACCAGTATAAAGATCATCAAGGTCTAGTGGTTGAATGGAAAGAAGAAATTGTAATCTTTTAATTGCAGTGTTAAGTCTTTCCTTCGACAATTTACCTTCAAGATAAATGGAACAGATTGACTCAATCCTTCCTGTCTTACCCCTGTAAGTTTCCCAGTATGCCCTTGTCAATGTTATTTCCAGTTCTTCAAGCATTCTTCTGATGACTGGAAGTACTGATTTTGAAAAATCTTCTTTGAACATAATTCTGGTTTCACCGGTTTCTATTGCTTTTGAGACAGAAATTACTGGCAGAAAACTTTTGTTAACTTTTTCCAGAAATTCTTCATATCTTTTCTTTGTAGCAGTGGGTATAGGGATTCCCGAAACAATATTATTAAATGCAAATGGTGATTCTCCATCTTTCAATCCGTTCAATTCTTTACATTTTTCAGGCCTTATGATGTATGTGTAATACCGTTGTTTTTTACCAAAATAGTATTCAATCCTGTTTCCAGACATAACAGGATTAAGAACTTTCTCCATTCTGTCTCTGTTTTCATCGGTTGCAATTCTAACCTGGACTCCTCCTTCCACTTTAAGCGGAACTTCTGAGACCTCACTCCTTAACACATACTGATTATTTTCAATTCTAATATTGCTGGCAATTGTCTTGAGCATTGTCTTTAATGAATCTCTTGACAATCCCCTGAAAAAATAACTCGGTAAGCCCAGTTCAGAAAGTAAAATACCAGCGGCAGCATTAATACAGGCGGCAGTAAGAAGTCCTTCATTTGTAAGTTCAATAACGCATTCGTATAGTAAACTTGGATCGAGTCCGCAGCTTTTTGCCTTCTCAACAATTGAACTTATTTGTGTTTTCTGGTTTTGCACATAACTCCTTTTGCAAGTTAAATACGTTATCTTAATTTTACTTTTTTTGAAGAGTATTTCAACAAACCCAGATTCAAAAACCTTCACCTTTTTCTACAATCGTCTCTTTTGTGGTCTCCACACTGATTTTTACTTCTTCAGTAATTTTCCTTTTTTTCCATGTGCCCCTTGAATACCATAAGAATGCAATCAATGCAGTAAGAATATTTGTGATCGGAAAGGATAGCCAGACACCTACCTCAGCAAGTGATGTGTAATGAGACAGAAAAAGAGCAACTGGAAATCTTAACAGCCACAGTGAAACAATTGAAGGGGACATAGACATAAAAGTATTTCCTGACCCGATAAATGCTCCGCTTACTGTCTGATGGATACCCATGAAACCAAATGTAAAGGCCATTAATTTTATGAAAACGCACTTTTTCTGATGGTTCTATTTCTCCGGAAATAAAAAGAGATGTAAGTTTTGTCGCAAATATAAAAATAAGCAGTCCAAGGAAAGTAAGTATGGCACCAGTACTAGGGACCTGCGATCAATAATCAAAGATATCCAGAAAACCCTTAAATTCATCCCTGTTCCTGCAGATTTTACAGTCACTCTGGGTGGTGAGTGAGAACTGTCCTTCTTTAAAAGGTCACCCAGGTCTGAGTAAAAAATTTGGACTGAGTGTAATTTCTCTTTTACCTGTATCTCCGGCAGTCTGAATCAGAAGTGTAATATACGAAGCCATGATAACATCCTGGGTCTTCAGTTTCTCTGGATCTGTTGAACCCCTGATGTCATCGATAAAATCTCTCAAATATCCGCCATCATCTGATTCTGGAAGTTCGACACTAATAATTTCTTTCTTCCCTGCCTGTGCAAATATGATATTTTTCGCAGTCGCTGATGTTTCAGCGATTCCACCTGTTCCATAAACAGTAAATCTCCAGTAGAATGGAAGGCTGTAGCCATGACTATCAGGTGCAAAGTAGGAAACATCTCCAAGCACACCGCAGCCGTTTTCCATTGTAAGCATCATCTGACCTGCATCTTTAAAATGCGGATGTTTTTTTACAAATGCATTCCAGGATCTTGCGGCGTTTATTTTTGTAAATTTCATTCCTGTTGCCCACATTATATAGTCAATCGCGTGTATCCCTATATCATTGATTGTACCGCCATGCATATCAGGCTGGAAATACCATTCAGGTCGCAAATCCATCATCAGAGGATGATGACCTGTAAAAATTATACTGTGTATCTCTCCAAGGTTGCCTGATTTTATAAGGTTTCTCAAGCCAATAAATTGAGCCATGTTCCTCATATTCAATTGACAGCCGACTTTCAAATTTTTCTCATTTGCTATTCTGGCAATTTCTTCAATCTCAGAAATTCTTGTGCATAATGGTTTGTCGGAAATAATATGTCTTCCCTTTCCAAGGGCATCGATGGCAATCTTACCCCTTCTTCCATAACAATCACCTATGGCAATAATGTCACATTCAACCGAATTGAGCATTTCCTCATATTTGGTATGTGTAATTTTGACAATGTTGTTTGTTTCTATAAACCGCCTCGTTGATTCATCTTCTTCGCAGGCTGCCACAAGCTCAATTTCCGGACTATTTTTTATTCTTGCAACAATATCATAGATATGACCATGCCTGAATCCAATAACGGCTAACTTCAGTTTCATCTTTTCCCCTGTTAGAGTTTTATAGACCTTTCACCTGAGTATTTAATCTTTTTCCCATTTATTAGAATTTCATTGATATCTGTCGGTGGAATATGAAGAAAAGTACCGTGTGGCGTTTTTCTGTCTGGTTGTCTATATTCAATTTGTAATTTGTTTGACTGTATCTTTGCTGAAATTGAGATACTCCCAAAATACGTTGGAACATTCTTCCACACAAATCCACCATTGTTGAGAAAGGCAAGAGGAACCAATTTTAGCAGATGCAATTCATTATCCTGCTCCTGTATCACGCATAACCTTGTTAAAATAAACGTCAACCCATGCGAAAAACAATTTCCACTAACTCCATTCCGTGTTTCAAATGAAACAAAGTTTTGTCTCGAAGCTCCAGCTGCGTATAGACTGTAAAGACCCATGGTAAATTTTTCTCTATCTCCTAGATAAAGAGAATGGAAAATATTCCAGGAAAAACAGGGTTCGCAGGAAGAAATTTCATGGTCAAGAACTGCTGGCTGCCATTCGCTTGAAAACGGCCTGTAAATTCTCCATTGTGGTCCTTCGCTGAACCATTTGATTGTTGCAATCATCTCTGGTTCGTCTGCATCAAACAGTTCCCCAAAAACAAGTACAAGTGGTCCTGTATCAAGATAAAATGCATGAGATAGTTCCATACCTATACCACCTCCAAGAACCACAGGAATCAATGGATAAGATTTACCATCAGACGCTTTCCATTTCTTCATCTTTTTTACTTCTTCAAAAAATATTTCTCTGAATCTATCCCTGTATTTTTTTGCTCTCCTAGAAAAATATTCTGCGTCTGGATGCCCTATTTCTTCGAGAAAAAATGAAGCTGTCTTGAGTGCCTTGTGATGCCAGGCATTGTTCCAGACAGATTGACTACACCAGCCACTGTCATTGGAAACTGCTGGTGGTAAGATACCTTCATAAAATCCAGGAACTTTTTTGTCCAGCGCATCACAAATAAACCGGCATGCCTTAATTATGGGCTGTGTCCATCTTTCTACAAATTCACCATCACCACTCATTAAGGCGTGATTTACAGCCGCCCACAAGATCGCTGCATGGTCAGTGATCCAATCAATTGCTGAAAGTTCTTGCGGTGATGCAAAATAACCGGGATGTTTATCAAGATATGGACTGGGTGGTTTTTTCTCACCCTGTTTTTTCCGATAGGGTTCAAGATATTTTTCTACCTCCTTTCCATAACCAAGAAAATCAAGTGCATAAAGTTGCATTGATAATGAAGTGGGCCATGTTGCCTCATAACAGTAACTTCCTGAAGGGAGCCCATACAGGTCACTTGAAGGAATTTTTTGCGCAATCATCGCAGTTAAGCGCGGAAAATTATCGACCCATCCTTGAAGCAATGGTTCACTCATTTTTATTATGGTTCTTGTCTTCAATTGGTTTTTCCAGAATTTTTCAGCCTCCTTCAGGGCTCCATCATAACCGAGAGCAAGCTCTCTTTTTATTAAATCATCTGCGACAGGAATGAAAGGAAAAACAAAATCAAACTTCTTCCCTATTTCACAGGGTATTTTCACAACAAGATGGCTCAATGGTTTATTTGACGCAGAAAAAAACTGGCTTCTTGCAAACTGGATAGAGATATTTTCCTGACATCCCGGTAAAGCAAGGGTGTTTCTTTTTCCGGCAGTGAAAGAACCAAAAAGTTCTGTATGGGAAGATGGTGAACTAATTCTGAGATATCCTGGATTTTTAAGATTTGTGTCTCCTTCATAAACCAGTGCAACAGGATACGAGGGCACGCCAAAACCATAATTGAATGTGATGTTGTTGTATGCACCCATGCCCACAATTAACGATGGAGCAATAATTGTTAAACAAGCAAAGATTTCCTTGAGACAATTAATTTCTTCTATGACATCCGCTATTTCAATCCTGACCCATAAAAATAGTGGTTCAACACCTGTCTTAACACTTTTTCCACCGGGTATATGAGCAAATTGTTTCTGCCTGATAACCACCGGTGCATTAAGAATGACCTGTTCAATCACATAAACAGGGGTCTTACAACCATCCCAGCAAGCAATATGTCTCCTGTCAGGATTTAGCAATTGCATCAAAGAAGTATCACAGACAGAAGTGTCGGGCTGACCATTCCGGGTATTCTGTCTAAAAGGATTTTTTGCCATAAACCTGATTCTCAATTCTGATGCAAAAACTTGGTCTTCAGGCAATACATTTGTATTCATGCCAAGCCCTGCAGGATTTGCCAGGATTGTTCCATCATAAAAAACATTGAATTCATAAAGATGGTCTTTCCATGAAACAGGTACCCAGTGTGCATATTGATCCGGCCAGTACTTGCATGCAATTTCAGCATTCCATTCATTGTTCATAGGTTTCCTCCATAAATATACTACCATAACATTCACACCATTGTGGACTTGTTCAGTTTATTGCATTATTATTTAACTCAAAAGGAGTCAAAATGAAAAATCAAAAAAGGATGTTTTCTAAAATTCTCATTCTGTCAGTGATTTTAGTGGTTAATCTGCTTTTCGCAGACATTTTTTTTGAGGCTGAAAATTTTAAAGTCTCTGGTAATGGCTGGAAGATCGCTGAAGGAGATGTTGCGCGCTCTGCTTCAAACCTGAAAGTCTTACAGGGATCATCTGGCCAGTTTGAATCAATCGCATATCAGGAAATAAACATAACTGAAGAGGCGCTGTACAGAATATGGGTGAGATATTCCCAGAAACCAGATGTCCGTGGAACATTCAAACTCTCAGTTTTTCAAGGAGAAAAAGAAATTGCTTCAAAAGAGTTTGATACTGCCACTGATAGGGAAAGAGCGAGAGACAGCCGACTTGGAATGGACTATGTCTGGGATTATCTTGATGTACAACTTCCTTCAGGAAACATCACCATCAAATTTACAAAAACCGGATTGAAAACCGTCCACAGGTTAAGCAGGTGCATTGATTGTGTATTAATAACAAAAGATTTGACAAAAAAACCAGATCACACTGAATATGGACCCGGGATTTATGTGCGTGCCACTGTTGGGGATTGCTATGAAAAACCTTTTTATATCCATATTTTTTGCGATTATTACAGAAGTCCATGGTACGCACATTTTTCTTTAACCCCTGATGGACTTGATCCCGGTATTGCACCTCCAAAAGGAAGGAAAAGATTTGAAAATAATACAAGAACCGACTGGATAAACATTGCAAAACTTATGTACTGGGACACAGGTGTCAATCTTTTAATGTCCCCAAGAGTTACCTATGGCGAAGTTGTTCCAAGATTCAAGATAAAACTTGAGTTCGCGACGCAACCTGATGATAGCAAAATTGTAAAAATTATTGAAAGAGATGCCCAACCATCAGGAATTCATGTGATTATTCCTCCTGATTTTAATACTCCTGAAGGAGCAAAAAAACTCACAGATGATTTAGAAATTGCTCAATCCACCGGTAAACTCGCAGACTCATTCAAATGGCCCGAAATTGGAAAAAAACCAGCAATTTTCCCCTTTTTTGCCAGTTTCCATTCAGGAGAAGATGGTATCGCTCCCCTTGATAGTAAGGTTGTTGAAAGAGAATGGAAAACCTTTGATTATTTTGGATTTTCAAACAAAACAAAAACAAAAATAGGTGGCCTATGGTTTACAAAAAATGATTGTTACTCCCAGCCGGATATTGAAAAGATGAAAACGAGATTAACAACAACTGTGGAAGAAGTAAAGAAAAAAAATGTCGATTTTAATAACATTGTTTTTGCTGTACTTATGGATGAACCCGTAGGTCAACCACTTTCCCATATTGCAAACTGTGCTTCGTGCAATGAAAAGTTTATCCAGTGGCTGAAAAAACTTGGGAAAACCCCTTCTGACTTACTCGTCAAAAGCTGGGATGAAGTAAAAGTCATTGATGAAACACAAGCAGAACAATATCCGGGGTTGTATTACTGGTCCCAAAAATTCAGAACGCGTGCACTCGGTGATTTTATGATACTGCAAAAAGATATGATAAAGGAAGCATACGGCAGAGAAATTCCTGCCTGTCCCAATTTTTCTGATGGTGCCACATATGTGGCAAATTTTTATGCCCAGGGTGTTGATTATTTTGAACTTCTCGAGACCGGTGGAATGAACGGACTCTGGAGTGAAAACTGGGGAAATGGCTCATTAACAAGAGAAGCAACCACCTATAATGTTGAGTTGATGCGCTCTGCTGCAATGAAAAACAATCAGATTCTTGGACATTATTTAATCGTATATGCAGGCAGATTGGCATGGGATATCAAAACAATAACAGCAAGTCAGGTTGCAAGGGACATAAAGATATTTCAGAGCTTCTATTATGGTCCATCATGGGCAGGCCATGAAGGCGGTCCACCATGGCGCTGTTCTGCATTATATGCCCGTCCTGAGAAATGGTATGCACAGGCAGAAATAATCAGAGAAATTGGATGGGCTGAAGATATCCTGGTGCCAGCAAAAAAAATTCCTTCACAGGTCGCGATTATTTATTCCCAGAGCTCTGATATCTGGGACCTGAAAAAAAATTATGCCTTTGGCTTTGAAAGAATGTTTACATGGCTTGCTTTAAACCACAGACAGATACCTGTTGATTTTATTTCAGAACAAACACTTGCTGAAAAGGGCCTTACAGGATATAAGGTTTGTTATTTTTCAGGCAGAAACATCATGCCAGAAGCAGCAGAAAAATTGCAACAATGGGTGAAAAATGGTGGAATTCTATTCATGACTGCTGGTGCTGGTTCAAGCGATCATTACAACAGACCGATTGATATTCTGGACGACATTTTACCTGTAAAAAGAGAAACACTCCAGGAAATTCAAACATATCTTTTAAGCGGAAGATTTCTTGACAGATTGTCTCCAAAAGATAGAGTCATTTTAAAAGATGGAACTGAAATTCCGGTTCTTTCTGTAAAACAAACCATAAATCCAAAACCTGGCACAAATGTTATTGGAAGTTTTTCAGACCAGAGTCCCGCAATTGTCACAGGCAAAGCAGGCAAAGGCACAGTTTATTATTGCGGCTTTTTGCCTGCTATCGCATATGCTTATCAGGCAATTGTACACAGAAATAAGATTGCAGAAGGTATAAAAACTCAGGATATACAGATTCCTGAACCAGACATGGTTGCAACTGATACTCAACTTCTTGTCCGTTCGTACAATCCATGGAAATATCCTGATAATATCAGAAATCTCATAATAAATCCCGTTATGGAAGCAAAAACAGAGTTGCCTGTTTTATGTGATACAGTTCTTATTGACGCTGTCGCTATGGAATGCGATAAAGGTATCCTGGTACCGGTAGCAAACTATACCCTGCAGCCCATGAAAAAGATTAATTTAGAGGTAAAGGCGAAAAAAACAGTAAAAAGTGTTGAATCTGTGCATTGTGGAAAAATTTCCTTTGTTCAGGAAAAAGACCGGGTTAAGTTCTCAATGCCTGTAAAGGAAACCGATTTTGTAAAGATTATTTATTGAAAACCATGAAGAAAAAACTTGTTGTGGTTAATGACAGGATGCAAAAAAATTACAGGTACTATCTGACAGAACCAGAAGGCAAAAAGTTCCATCCTGATTTCAGACCAGAACTAACACCGAAGCAGATGCTGAAACTTGGGGTTTTTGGTGGAAGATACCTGCGGGATTGCAGGAAAGAATTTCCAGCCGCCTGGTTTAAGAAAGCAAAACTCCACCCCGAAGGCGTTCCTGGACATAGCGCTTATCTTAATTATTTCAAAGTTGATGCATCCCAGCCATTAAGGGTCTGGCAGGAAAAAGGATGGATTCATCCCGATGATCCGCGTGGATGGTTTCAATGGTATTGCAGATACTACATGGGAAGAAGACACCAGGATGATGAAAGACAGATTAAAAGATGGAAAGCAATGAAAAGACATATCAGCCAGATTAAGAAGAATTGTAGGCCAGGAGATTTTAACTGTAGAAGAAAACAAAGACAGGCCCTTTTACACTGGGCTTATGATAGCAGAAAGATATAGTCATTCTAATCTCAAAAATTCAATACCTTTTTGGCTTAGGCTCATAACAATAGAAGCAACTGAATATATATTCCCAGTAATAAAACTTCTTGCCCTCTTATAACCATGCAGTCTTAACCTTGCTTCTGCTTTCTTTTTGTCAAAATTTACTGCAAGCAAATAACTTTTGCTATCAGAACCTTTAATTACAACCACCCTTACATCAGAATTTGACACCACCTGCGGCATAAAAATGTTTTTCTTTGAAAATAGTTGAGTTTGTTTGTGGTTTTTTCCAGCAAGAAGAACACAGCATATATCAAAGATATCTTTACCTTTTTCAAAAGCACTCTTTTCAAAATAAGGATAACATAATTCATCCACAAAAAGACCTGTACCGAGAGATTCAGCTTCCAATTCGTTAAGTTTCAAACCTGCCTGCCTTTTTGATGGTCTGTAAATCAAGAAATGATTGCTTCCATAAATTCCGATTATTCCAAGGTAATCATCTATATTGAGCCAGTGAGAATTGAGAACAATTTTTTCCGGTTTTTTTGACGGTCCACATATTTTTCTTAAACCATCTTCGAACCAATAGTTTCTGCAGCAATCATTGAAAATATCATTTGGGATATTAAGGAATAATCCCTTAGCCCTTTTGATGTATGTCAGGGGTAACATGGCAATACATTTCTGCATCACAATACATGTTGCATCATCAGGTAGGGCAACAAAAATTATTGTATTTTTCGCGAGAACTTCTGGAAACTGACCTTCTGAAATAAACTGTTCTGAGTGAACTTCTGTTTCTCCACAAACCGCAAAGCCATTTTCAAAAAGAAATTCCCTGTGGAATACAGGTGTCTGATAGTTTATTCTTCCATAACCTGAAACAAAACCTGCAAGATTATTTCTCCATTCTGCGATATCACTTCTTTTCACAGGAACACACAGTCCCTGGGGTGGCTGTGCTGATAAAAAGCACCAGGAAGCAATCCTGTTTTTACCGTGAACAAGACACGAACCATGATACCGGTCATGCCAGGGTTGTTTCAATTGATAAATCTTTTCGGTTTTTCTTTTCCTTAAGTTACTAAAAATTCTACTCCAGTACGCACCCATTGATAATGTGCAGGCACGATCTGTTTCAAGACGTGTATAGTAAATTGGCGCATTATCTGATAAGTCCTTACATCTTACTGATAGAAAAGAACCATCCTTGTTTGTTGCCATCTCTTTTGCTACGATCTTTAGCCACGACTGTTCAAATTTTTCACAGTCATGGTCTTTGAGCACATCCCTTATCAACAGCCATACTGGAACTGTATAATCCTGACAATAACAGTATCTTATTCTTGTGTCTCCACCAATCCTGCATAATCTTCCATCAGGAAATGTACAGCTTTTTATAAGTTTCCACAGTTTTTCAATATGTCTGTAAATAAAATCAGGTGCTTTAAGTCCTCTTTTTTTATAGGCGAAGTGAAGCATTGCGATATTGGATAAGCAAATCACCATATAGCCAACATTGAGATATCCGTGATGATTGAGTGCGAAGGAGGAAAAGAAATTATCTCCCCTGTACCAGTATGAAACAGGTTTTCCATTGACAATTTTTTTACATTTTGCGTCTGAAGCAATTGAAATCCCATTGATGATAAAAAATGTTGCTTTTTCAATATATTCACTCTTACGTTTTACATCAGGAAACATTAAAACTGTTCTGAGCAGGTGCGCACCATTCCAGATATTACTTTCAGGATGATTGTGAATGGTCTTTCCTGCAAGGATTTCACCCTTTCTATCCGGAGTATCCCTGTAATATTCATCAACAAGCCATTCAGATTCAGAAACCATTACCTTTTTCAGAAGTTTCCAGTCATAATCTGTAAGATAATCTTTGATCGCATCTATTCCATGCATCATCCTTTCCATTCCGAGCACGCTCATCCAGGTATGTCCCCATTTTGTTCCATCAAGACAATGGTAATTTCCTTCGATATGACTTTCAAGATTAAAACGAAGCATTTTCAATGCATGCTCAAGAATTTCCTTTTTTTTCATACTGCAAACATTTTCATCTAGTTCAGGGTCAGCAAAACAAACAGCAAATGCAGAAAACGCCTTTTGATGGGCTTGCACTGCCCAGTTGTTGTATCCTGTTCCAAAATATTCAAGTTCAGGTCTTTCAGTTACCTTGTAGATGAATGAATTTGCGAAAGGAAGCCATTTTTCAAGCAATCCCAGGTACTGTCGGCTGGATACCATACTCTCCTCTTAAAATCAAGATTTCATTCAATCAGAACCTTACTGGTTTTATTATTTTCAGAATATCACCTGCAAGATAAAGGGAACCGCAAATAACTCTTGGGCTACTGCTTTTTATTTCAATCAATCTTTCAAAAGCGTCCTTTGGTTTCTCCAGTATTTCAATTAAAGATTCAGGCAAAAATTCTCTCATTTTTTGTGCAAGCTCTTCAGGTGGAACACTTCTTGGAGTATCAGGACGTGTAAAAATAAATCTTTCGCCTGAATCTGCCAGCATTCTTAACATAGTTTCCCATTTTTTGTCTTTCAAAATTCCAACAAGAAAAATAAACTTTCTGTCTGGAAAATATTGTTTAAGCGCCTTTTTTAATGAGTTAATGCCATCGGTATTATGTCCACCATCAATGATAACCATCGGATGCTCCATTACAGGTTGAAATCTGGCAGGCCATATTGAATTTTTCATTCCCTCAATAATTGCCTTTTCAGGTATATTAAATCCCTGTTTCTTTAACAAAAGCAATGACTGGATCGCAACTGCTGCATTATGAACCTGATGTCTGCCAAAAAGTTTTATGGAGATATTCTTCATTTTTTCAGTACCAGAGAAATTCAATCGCTGTTGGTTCGGAAAATCAGAAGATACCAGCCTTGCTAAAAAGTGCTTACCATAAAAATATGCTTTTGTCTTTTTTTGTCTGCAAACTCTCTTAATAACTTTCAATGCACCTGGTAATTGTCTACCTGAAACAAGAATTGAATTTTCCTTTATTATACCTGCCTTTTCAGAAGCAATCTCTTCAATGCTATTACCGAGGTATTCCATGTGGTCAAAAGAAACAGGCGTAATAACTTCGAGCACTGGCTCCAAAACATTTGTAGCATCAAACCTACCTCCCATTCCAACCTCACATACACACACATCAATCTTTTCTCTTCTAAAATATTCAAATGCTATTGCTGTAAGTGCTTCAAAATATGTAGGTTTCATCTCAACAGGTAGTTTTTCACATATTTTTTTCAATTCAAGGCAGAGATCATCAAAAATCTTTGACGGTATTGGCTTACCATTTATCTGTATACGCTCTTCAACCCTTATAAGATGCGGACTTGTGTATAAACCTGTCCTGTACCCTGCCTGCTTCAAACAATTTGAAATAAAACAGGCAACAGATCCTTTACCATTGGTTCCTGCAATTAGAACCGACTTGTATTTTTTGTGTGGGTTATCAAGATTTGAAAGGATATGACGTATCTTGTCGAGACCAAGTTTTATACCAAAATCTGTCAATTTCTCAAGATATCTGAAACCTGCACCGCTCATTGAGATGGAGTAAATATGGTGAGAATCTTTGTAAGGGTTTGTTTTAACTGGCTTCTTGGAACCACTGCATCAAGCATTCCGTGTTCAAATAAAAATTCTGACCTTTGAAAGCCAGGTGGAAGTTTTTGTTTTATTGTTTGCTCAATAACTCTTGGACCTGCAAACCCAATCAATGCCTTTGGTTCTGCCAGAAGTATATCTCCGAGAAAGGCAAAACTCGCTGCAACTCCACCCATTGTCGGGTCTGTCAGGACAGAAATATAAAGAGTTTTCGTTTTTCGTAATTTTTGTACAACCTGCGAAGTCTTTACCATCTGCATAAGGGAAATAAGTCCTTCATACATTCTTGCACCGCCACCGCCACCACATATAGAAACAATCGGTTTCTTTTCTGCCATTGCAAGTTCACATGCCCTTACAAACTTTTCACCAACGACCGAACCCATACTTCCCATTATAAAATTACTGTCAAGTATTGAAAGAACCACCGGTATTTTGCCAATAACAGCCCTGCCATAAACAAGTGCTTCATTAAGACCTGTTTTTTTCATATCTTCTTCAAGTTTTTCTTTGTATGTCTTTGGTCCCCTGAATTCAAGGGGATCAGTAGAAACCATATCTGCGTCAAGTTCTTCAAAAGTATCTGGCTCAACCACCAGATTTATCCATTCTTTTGCTGTTAACCGGAAATGATAACCACAATTTGGACAGACCTTGAAATTTTCTTTCAGCTTGCCTTCGTAAATAAGTTTATTGCAATCAGGACACTTCTGCCACAAATCTTTCTTAATATCAGGGGCTTCTTTTGGCTTTATCGGTATGTATCTTTTTTTGTGTCTGAATATCATTATAAAAGTCCGTATTGTTTCAAAATGTTTTCAAGTTTTCTCAATGTCTCTTCTGATGGCGGAGTGAGCGGCATCCTGAGTTCAAGATTGATCATTTTCATCAAATACAGACAACCCTTTACTGGAATTGGATTTGTTTCAATGAAAAGCGCCTTGAAAAGATTAAAAAGTTTAATGTGCATTTTTTGTGCTTCCTGCCATTTGTCTGATAATGCCGCGTGCACCATATTTTTTAACTGTGCAGGTATAATGTTTGCCGCAACAGAGATGACCCCTTTTCCTCCAACTGACATTATTGGTAATGTCATTGAATCATCACCAGAAAGAACAACGAAGTCCTCTCTGCAGAGTGAAATAATCTTGCTAACCTGGTCCAAGCTTCCACTTGCTTCTTTTATAGCAACAATATTTTTTATCTCTGAAAGCCGTGCCACTGTTTCTGGAAGTATTGAAATTCCTGTCCATGAAGGCACATTGTAAAGTATTATTGGTATATCAACCTGTTCTGCTATTTGTTTATAGTGTCTGTAAAGACCCTCAGGTACTGGCTTCTTGTAATATGGGGTGATGATGAGCGCACCATCGCAACCGGCTTTTTTTGCATATTCTGTTAATTCCAGTGCCTCTGCAGTTGAATTTGAACCGGTTCCTGCGATCACAGGCACTCTTTTGTTAACTATTTCAAGGGTGTAATCTATGACCTGTTTGTGTTCCTCGTGGGTAAGGGTTGCTGCTTCTCCTGTACAACCAACAGGAACTATGGCATCTGTTCCGTTTGAAATCTGAAATTCTATTAATTTTCTAAAACTGTCCCTGTCAAACTTTCCATCTTTGAAAGGTGTTACAATCGCGACGATTGACCCTTTGAACATAGAACCTCCCAGATACAATAATAATACACCAGTATTGGCGATAAAGTCAAACCTGTCCTGTTAAAACTGGGTGAGCCATAACGGAAGTGGGTCTGCCATCAGATGATACCTTGCTGCCAGACGCCATAGCATTTCTTCCTTGATAGTTCTGAATGAACTATCTCTGTAAAGATTTTTTGTCTCGTCCGGATCTTCTTCAAGATTGAATAACTGTCCGTATTGGATGCCTGCTTCTGGATACAGATTAAGTTTCCATTTTTTGGTTCTCATTGTAATTGTAGCAGTATATGGGCCATGAAGTTTGTTAAATATTGGTTTAATACTATACATTTCTGAATATATATCGTCCCTTCCAATAACATCATTGCTGACAATTTTGCCTGACCAATCTATCCCTTGAAGGCCTGGGTTTGGCGGCATTCCCAAAAAACCCAGTAGTGTTGGATAGATATCAACAAGTTCAACAAGCCCATCAATACATTTTCTACTGTTATTTTTTGGCAATTTAATAAAAAGTGGCACCCTTATTAATTCATCATAATGAATAGATGGCTTGCGCAACAAACCATGATTTCCGAGAAATTCTCCGTGATCAGAACAAAAAACAATAATTGTATCTTTGTATTGGCCTGTATCCTTCAACTCCCTTATAAGCATTCCAACACAATCATCTATCAAACTGATGCTTGCATAATAATGAAGAATAATTCTTCGCTGAATTTCTGCACTGTATTTCTTCATCTCTCCAACTGCACTTTTTGCTGGTTCAGGTATAAAAGAAGCATCAATTCCATCTTTTTCCTGTGGCAAAGGAATGTCTTTCACATCATACCTTTCAATCTGGTCCTGTGGTGCTTCAAAAGGATGGTGTGGTGCAATAAAGGAACAAAAGATAAACCATGGGTTTTCATCTTTCCATTTTCTGATAAAAGTTGCTGCCTGACTTGAAATAAATGCTGTGTGATGGGCTTCTGATGGATACGGAGAAATAAAAAGGTCCCCTGGTCCTTCCTCTGAAAATCTCTCTGGCTCTTTATTAAAAAGTTCAGGGTAATTATCCTCTACCCATCTGTGGTAGTTTCCTTTAAGAATATCTTCACAGCCAAAGTACTCTTCAAAACCATAGTTTTCTTTCATTGGATCGTCTGGAATAGCAACCATTCTTGCATCATCAGCAAATCTTCGCCAATCAATAATTGGTACATCACTTTTGAGTACATCTCTTGTATACTGTTCAGGTGTAAAATGAAGTTTCCCAGCACATGCAGTGTGATAGCCATTTCTTCTGAGAAATTCTGAGAAAGTTGTTTCAGAAGATGGAAGTATTCCCATTCCTCTGACTTTTATTGTTGACGGGTATCTACCTGTAAACAATGACGCCCTTGAAGCCATGCAGGCAGGACTCTGGCAAAACGCATTTGTAAAAACAATTCCTTCGGCAGCAAACCCATCAAGATTCGGGGTCTGAACGATACCATTACCCATAAAACCAAGGCAGTCAGCACGAAGCTGGTCTGCCATAATCCATAAAATATTAGGTTTATTTGTATTCAATTTTCCATAAATGCGAGGTTTTCTTTTTTCGCAATATCTTCTGGAACAATCACATCTGTTGGCCGCACGAATAAAATATTGGGAATATTAAAGAAATAAAATGTCCCTGATAAAAAGTCCACACAGGACCAGACCTTACCATCCATCCCTTCAGGCACAGAAATCTTTTGATATGAACCATCTGCTTTTATTGACCTTGGATGATGGTATATGGGTTTATCTTCACCAACCCATATTCCTGTCTCTTATACACATCTCCGAGCCCACGA
>JAOAAW010000162.1 GCA_026418655.1 bacterium
TATCTATAGTGCAACCCATTAAAGTAAAGTAATATATTTTTATTTTTTCCCCTCACCAGATTCTTCACTTCATCCACGAACTTTTCTGTTATCATAAAACAGAAATCCCAGCCATGTTTTTCATTGAAAGGGTCCATACCAGATTTTCTCATACCTTCAATACATTCGATACCATAGCATGGATAAAAATTAAGACAGTCAAGGAATATACCATCAACAGGATACATATCAAGCACTTCGCCTATCATATTCAAAAGATGCTCTCTATAACCGGTATTCAGGCACATCTTTCTGAAAAAATATCCCATCTTGTCCACCTCAAAAACCTGGCCATTTTTATTTACCTTACACCATTCTCTGTGAAGTGCGGCATGTTCATGGTCAAGCCCTGCGTTAAAGTATGCGGACACCCTTATTCCTTTTTTGTGGCAAGCATACACCATATCGCCAAGAAGGTCTTTCCTCTTTAATCCAGGATGGACAATCCCTATCTTTGTGGGATAGTACGCAAACCCTAGATTACATTTTGCAAAAACAGTTATGTAATCAACACTTGCCTTCAAAAGTGTCTCAGCGAATTCTTCTGGGTCAAATTCAATTCCGACGTCATAAACACCGGGCATCGTATGAAAATCAAGATGTATAGCTCTTTTCGCAAACCATCTATCCATTTATTGTCCTCCTGTACGATTTTTCTTCAACCTTATCCATTGATTAAGATAAAGGATTAATTAGCCAAGTTTGAGAAGGCCAAAATACGGGATATTATGAAAAGATCCAAAAACAGGCAGGTAAGAAGATGTTTCCCAAACCCATTTCTTCTGACCCGACCCGAGTGTTTTAAGAAAATGATAGTTTCTACAAAAGTTAACTTTCCAATCAGATTCAGGATTAAATTTTATAGAAGAAAAAGGTATTTTAAGTTCAGCTGTCCAGAGTTCAGGCTGCAAATCGGTAGCATAAATTATGCCTTCTGCGTTCCATTTAATATTCTCCATTGAAAAATTTTTAATATCAGGCGTATAAATATCTGTAAAAACATTTTCAGGGCCAATAAGGAATTGATAACAGCTTTTCAGGTCAGGTGCAAAAAAAATTTCACAACTTTCTGTATCCCATATTGTTCCATCCACAGTTCCGGGGTGAATTGGTTTCTTCAAAGTTTTATCAGGAAGATAGGCGCGGATCCCTATATAAAAATTTTTTCCATCATGAAGCAGTAAAAACTCTGTCTTCACAATTGAAGGACTATTGTATAAATCCACAAAGTTATCAAGCAAAAGCGACTTACTCCACAAAGAATCATCTAATTTTCCGTCTATTTTAGGCGACTCTGACACCTTTGGCACAATGATATTTTTATCTTTTTCAACCTGTTTAGTAGATGAATATTTTTTACTTGCCATTTCAAAAGTTAGAAACCCCTTCAAAACCTTTTCTACCCTTGTGTGATAAGGCTCATTACCACGAGTAATCTTCTCTGCTTCTCGCAGATAATCCATAACCTTTTTTACAAAATCAGGAGTATATGTTTTCTGCCAGCATGTATCCCAATCCCAGGTTAAATCCTTCCCCTTTGTCAAGGGATTCAGGAATGCATTTTCCATCTCTTCATAAAATTTCTTTATTAATTCTTCTGCTGGACCAAAGAATTGATAGTACTCCCTGAGTATGGCATCTATGTCAATATTTGAATCCCATAATAATTTAAAACCGACATACACATCAATTTGATCCATCATCCAGTCCTGCCATGTATTGTGTAAAACACCAGAAGTATCTTTATTGCATAATTCAATTACATGACCTTTCACTCGACTGCGTTCAAGAAGATATACATCGGGTAGCATATGCGGAAAAATTGCAGGTGCTCCATAAAGCCCGGTCTTCCAGCGGTATAACCAGTAATCCCAAACATAAAGATTCTGTACCCTGCGGTTCCAGTTCTTAATTTCTGTAACATATTTCAGCTTATAGTCCTGTTTCCATGGATCCCTCAATTCATCCGGAACACAAAAGGTTACCGCTACGTTAGGTTGAAAATATACATCCTCAGGCGGGATTCTATACCCGGCATAAGCGCAACAGGTAATAAAACGGTCAGGATGTGTCTTTCTGACTTCTGAAGCAACTTTATTTACAAATGACCATATTGCGTAGCTGTGAGTTTTTCCTATGGGTTCATTGGGCCTCAAAAGTGCCTGACAATTTTTACACTGACAATAGTATACCTCGTTGCTATCGCCTGGCATTACTGTAAAATATTTTCTGTCTGGATATTTATCAAAATACTCTCTTGCCTCTTTCACAACTGCTTCAACAACCTCAGGATTACTGTAACACAAATGTCCATTTTTTCTTCCTTCAGGATCTACCGCATTCAATCTTTCTCCATTTCTTTGCAAGGCAAACCATTCAGGATGTTGCTTACCATATTTCTCATTCCAGTCGCCAAAGGAATGCATCCCGATGGGATTACCGTCAACCCCACCCCATCTCATTCTCCTCCACCATGTCCATGTATCTTCTGAAGAAATCCCATCAGGTACCGGAGCAAACGCAAATCGTGTTTGGTATGACGGAGAGCCCTGCCAGGAAACAGAACCAACTTCTATGTTTGAATGTTTGGGTACCAATCTACCATCCTCCCCTGGCCAGAACCACCTGACACCAACAACCCTTTCAAGAAATTCATATACCGCAAAAAGTGTACCGAATGGAACCAGATCCTTGCCAACCGGATTGATGTTGAGACTGTTGTCTCCTCCTGATATAACAAGGGCATTACCAACCTTTCTAATAACCCATGTATCTGGAGGTAAAATGTCCGGAGAAAGTCCGAGTTGAGCAGATAAAGTTGTTTTTCCGATATGTATTGCTGGTCCTGAGACATTTTCCCTGTCATTAACCACTGAAAGGGATGTTCCTGTGCTCAGTTTAATATGTTCATTTAGTTCTTTCACTGCAAACTGGACAATTTTTGTAGGATTGGCCTCAGTAACGATTACTGCAACTGGTTTGCCATTTTTTACAATCTCAATTGGAGATGAATCTTTCTGGATAGAAGACACAACGTTGGATGGCAATGATATAATTTTTTTTTCCTCAGACACTCCCTTGTGGTTTTTTTCAACAACAGAACACTCATCAATAATAAGTACAGTCGGTGTCGGGGTATTATTGAGATATATCTGAAAATCAAGAGCATTTACATTATCGCTTGAGGGTATATCGCAGGTAAATACGATAT